>DATCMP010000873.1:0-5294 GCA_036563365.1 Thermomicrobiales bacterium | reverse complement strand
ACGAGCGCCGTTAACATCCCCCAGAGGTCGCCCCAGAAATAGATCAGGACGGCGGCGAGGGTGCCGATATGCAGCGCCACATCGAAGGTGAGGCCGGGATCGGGCCAGCCGAAGAACCAGGGGACCAGGACGAGGTGGGCCGAGGAACTGATCGGCAGGAGCTCGGCCACCCCCTGGACGATCCCCAGGATGACCGCTTTCCACCACTCCAACCCCGCCGCTTGCGCCAAGACGATCATCAGCAACGATTATTCTCCATCGGGCAATCCGGCGACAACGCCTCGCCTCGCCTCATGCGCTCGCGCCCTCGCGCTCTTTCTCCGCCCCGGCGCGGATCGCGCCGAACGACAGGTGTGCGCGGAACCAGTAATACAAACCCCAGACGGTGATCGGGAAGTAGAGCGCCGCGTGGACGACGATCGCGTAACTGAGCGCCAGCTCTTTCTCCACCCCCAACACCCCGTTCACCACGAGGCCGACGCCGGTCTCGAAGACGCCGATATAGCCGGGGGTGGAGGGGATCAGGGTGGCGAGGTTCGCCACGGCGGTCGTCATCAACGCCCCGGCAGGGCCGCCGAGCGGCAGCTTGAACGCCGGGGCGATCGTCAGGTACATCGCGCTTTCCAGGCTCCAGGCGAGGAGCGAACAGAGGACAACGATCCCCAATTCGCGCCCGGAGCGCAAGATTCGCAACCCGCCGACGAAGCTCTCCACCAGATCGGTGAGGCGCGTCGCCAGCGCGGCGGGCACCGGTTTCAGCACCAGCCCCAGGAGGCGGTGACGCAGCGCGTCGGAGAAAACGATGATGAACAAGGCCGTTAGGAGGATGCCGAAGATGATCGTCGCCGCCCCGGCCACGCGCCGCAGCGCCTCGTCGAGCGGGATGAAAAGCGACGCGACCAGCAGGAACGCCAGCATCGTCAGCCCGTCGAAGATCCTCTCGACGGCGATCGTCGCCAGCGAAGCGCTGGTCGGGAGCCCTTCGCGCTCGCGCAGCACATAGCCACGCACGAACTCGCCGATCCGCCACGGCAGCACGTTGTTCGCCATGTAACCGATCACCACGATCGGGAAGAGCGCCCGCGCCGAGAGGCGGCGCACCGGCGTCAGGAGGGCCTGCCAGCGGAGCGCGCGCACCCAGACCCCGGCGAAATAGAGGAGCAGCGCGGGCGGCAGATAACGATAATCCGCCGCCGCCAGAGCACGCCTGATCTGGCCGAGATCCTGCCCCCGAAAGGCCAGCGCGATGAAGACGACACTAATCCCCAGCCCGAGCAGGAGACGCCAGTTTTTCAGCATATGGTCTTCATACTGTCCTCGTTCCGGGGTTCCACATCCGCCCTGATCATCGTGTAACGACACCGGTGCGTTGGCACCGACGGCCAACCCTGCGCACGCCGTTCCGGGGGCTCAATCCGCAGCTTCAGGCAGCGCCGTCGCGTGATTGTGAGCCGCCGTTTGTTCAGCGCGCGCCATCTGCCCGAGGTTACGCGGCGAGAAGCCGAGTCGCCAGAGCGAAAGCAAGCCGACGCCGGTAATCAACGTGTATTGGAGGGCGTGGGCGACAAACGACAGGGCGACCGCCGCCGACGCGGCGACGCCAAAGGCCCCGAGCGCCAACTTGGCGAACAGCTGATAGGTGCCGACATAACCGGGCGCCGAGGGAATCATGATCCCCAGGTTGACGAAGACGAGCAGGAAGACCGTCGCGGCGAGCCATTCGTTGCGGTCGAGGCCGATCGGGAAGGCAAGCAGGACAAAGGCAAATGTGCCACCCTCGCACGCCCAGACGACCAGGGAGAGCCCGGCGATCCGGGCCAGCGCGATCGGGCTGCGGAGCGCTTCGAGCCCCTCGATGAAAGCGTCGAGCAACCCCGTGATCCGGGTCGCGAATCGCTCGGGGACCGGACGCAGGCAGAGGCGCACGAGGCGCAGGATCGGGCGCGGGACGAAGAGGAGCGCGACGAGGGCGAGCGTCGCCACGCCGAAGATCAACGTCGCGGCCAGTTCGACCACCTGCAACTTCGGATCGGCGACCGGGAGCGGGAAGAGGAGCAGCGTCATCGCCATCAGGGCGATCAACGTCAGGCCGTCGCAGACGCGCTCGACGACGATCGTCGCCAACGCCAGGCTCGGATTGATCGCTTCTTCGCGGCCCAGGAGGTAGGCCCGCACGAACTCGCCGACGCGCGCCGGCAGCAGATTATTCGTCGCGAAGCCGGTCATCAGGATCGGGAAGAGCCGCGCGAACGGGATCGCTTTCGTCCTGACCAGGATCTGTTGCCAGCGCCAGGTACGCAGGCAGTAGCCGAGCGCGCCGCAGAGGGCCGCCGGGATGAGGTACCCATACGAGGCGTGCCGCAGCGCGTCACGCACCGCGTGAATATCGACGTTGCGGAGCGCCAGCCAGAGGAAGAAGGCGGTCAGCACGACACCGCCGAAAATTCGCCCGTATTTGCCCACGCGCTGCCAGCCCTACCTTCATTCAGCGTCGATCGTCGTCCAGCGCGGGGGCCGCGCTCCGGCCAATTCGCCGCGCTGTCGTCGGATTGTGATCGGTGGTCTTCTCCGGCGGCGAAGTATAGCGGATTGCACGAAGTGTGTCGAAAGAAGCGGCGGCGGCGTTGTGCCGGGTGCCTGAAATGGCGCGACCGCGACAAACGTTCCCCCGTTGGACAAAGCATCGCGTCGCTTGACACCCGAAACGCGGATTCGGTATCATCGACAAGATGATTCATTGGTGCTGCGGGGCGGTACTGTAAGACGCGGCACTTGTGATGAGGGTGATGCGTCCGAAGGTCACCCCCAACGTCGATGGACCTTAACAACCGAATCTATGGCAGAGGGAAGGGAACAGATGTCATTAGCATCGACCGTTCTCGTCCTGGTGGTGATGCTCATCACGGCGGTACTCGTTTTTGCGGCAACCTACTTCTGGCTGCAAGCACGAGAAGCGTCGCGGATGAAGCAGGCCCAGCGGGACGCGGACACAATCTTGGAGAATGCGCGAGCCGAACAGAAGGAACTGATCTTACAGGGTAAAGACGATGCGCTTCGCCTCCGCAGCGAGGTCGATCTGGAGATGAAGGATCGGCGCGCCGAACTCACCCGACTCGAACGACGGCTCCAGCAAAAAGAGGAGTCGGCGGACAAGAAGGTCGAAGCCCTCGAACGCCGCGAGCGCGGCGTGCAAAGCCGGGAACAAGAACTCGAGACGATCCGCATCGAACTGAATGGCGCACGAGACCAGCAACGACTCGAACTGGAACGGGTAGCCAGCCTCACCACGGAAGATGCCAAAAAGTTCCTGCTGGATGAGATCGAGGTCGAAGTCCGCGAGATCGCCGGACGCAAGATTCGGCAGATCGAGCAGGAGACCAAAGAAGAAGCCAATCGGCGGGCGATGCAAATCCTCGCAACCGCCGTTCAGCGTTGTGCCCCCGAATACGTCGCCGAATCGACCGTCTCGGTCGTTTCCCTGCCGAGCGACGACATGAAGGGCCGGATCATCGGGCGCGAGGGTCGCAACATCCGCGCGC
The DNA here is from genome assembly GCA_036563365.1 of Thermomicrobiales bacterium. GTDB lineage: Bacteria > Chloroflexota > Chloroflexia > Thermomicrobiales > CADCWN01 > CADCWN01. The sequence goes on along the minus strand of DATCMP010000873.1, from coordinate 1,755 downwards.
TCGAAGCGGCGACGCACGTCGACATCATCATCGACGACACGCCGGAAGTGATCATGGTGTCCTGCTTCGATGCGGTGCGACGAGAGATCGCCCGCCGCGCGATCACCAAACTGGTCCAGGATGGGCGCATTCACCCGGCCCGGATCGAGGAGGTGGTCCACAAGGCGCAGCAGGAAGTCGAGCAGGTGATGCAGGAGGAGGGCGAAAAGGTCGCGTACGAAGCGAACGTACAGGGCCTACACCCCGAACTCATCCGCTTGCTCGGTCGCTTGAAATATCGGACCAGTTACGGGCAAAACGTCCTGCAGCACTCCCTGGAGTGCTCGTTCATCGCCGCCGGGATTGCCGCCGAACTGGGTGCCGATATCGGTGTTGCCAAGACCGCGGCCTTGCTCCACGATATCGGCAAGGCGGTCGACCATGAGGTCGAGGGGCCGCATGCGTTGATCGGTGCCGAGATCGCCAAGCGCCTGGGCCGCTCGGCGCGGATCGTCCATGCGATCGCCGCACACCACGGCGAGGAGGAGCCCGCGACAGTCGAAGCGTTCATCGTCGCCACCGCCGACTCGATCAGCGGCGGGCGACCGGGCGCGCGGCGCGATATGCTCGAACGGTATATCCAGCGCCTGGAAGCGCTCGAAGGGGTCGCCAACTCCTTCGATGGGGTCGATCGGTCGTTCGCGATCCAGGCCGGTCGCGAGGTGCGGATCCTGGTGCGCCCCGACAACATCGACGATCTCGGCGCGACGCGCTTGGCGCGCGACGTCGCCAAGAAGATCGAGGAGACGCTCGAATACCCCGGTCAGATCAAGGTCACGGTCATCCGCGAGACGCGCTCGGTTGATTACGCGCGTTAGGGTACCCGACCGGCGAACACGATAGACGGCAGCGCGCGAGGGGGCCGGTGCAACGCACCGGCCCCACTTCTTGCCCGCGATTCGTGTCCGGTTATTCGACATCGGCTCCTTGAATGGACGATACTACATGTGGCGAGCGCCGACGGGCGGGAAAGCGCAGGGGAAAGGGATGGCGACGCCGCACCTCCGTGTACTTGCCGTGGGGGATCTGATCGGGACGGCGGGGCGCAAGCTAGCCCAGCGCCTCCTGCGCGCGCTGCGCCAGCAGTACCGGATCGACCTGATCGTCGCCAACGGCGAGAACAGCTTCGAAGGGCGCGGCATCACAATTGCTACGGCGGAGGATATGGTTTCTGCGGGGGTGGATGTCATCACCACCGGCAACCATGTTTGGCGCGGCAGGGACATCGAAGAAGGGTTGCGGGGGCGGTTGCCGATCATCCGGCCCCTCAACTATCCGGCGGGGGTGCCGGGGCGAGGGTGGCTGACCACCACGGTTGGTGAGACGCGCGTCACCGTGATCAACGCGCAAGGGCGCGCATTCATGGAGCCGCTCGATGACCCGTTCGCGGCGCTCGATCGCTTGCTAGGCAACCCACCGACACCCTTCGGCGTTATCATCGTAGACTTCCACGCGGAAGCGACGAGCGAGAAGCGCGCGTTGGGTTGGTTCCTCGATGGGCGTGTGGCGGCAGTCGTCGGTACGCACACCCATGTGCCGACGGCCGATACGCAAGTCCTCCCGCGCGGGACGGCGTATGTGACCGACTTGGGGATGTGCGGTCCGCGCCACTCCGTGATCGGTATGGCGATCGCCCCGAGCCTCGAACGGCTCCGCACCGGCAGGCCAACCCGCTACGAGGTGGCAACCGAAGGGCCGCTCGATTTTAATGCCGTA
>DATCMP010000862.1:0-3442 GCA_036563365.1 Thermomicrobiales bacterium | reverse complement strand
AACGGCCCCTCTCCCGACTCCCGACTCACGACCCACGACTTCCTCGCTTCCCGCGTCGCCACCACCAGCGCCCGCAGCGAGATCGTTCCCCAGGCGAGGTGCGGGCTGAGGCGCGAGCAGGCGTCGGGCGCGGTGTTGGGGCTGGACATCCCGCGCCGGTAGCCCGCCGCGCCGCCCCCCAGGAAGGCGTCGCGCAAGGCCAGCCCCGCCGCCTCACCGCCCGCCTGCCGCTCGATCCGGTCGTCCGGCGGCAGGCCGAGTTGCTGATGGGTCGGGAGCGAGCCGTGCGCGAGGCCCGGCACCGGGCGCAGGGCGGCGGGCGGGGCGAGGGCCGGGCCGCGCATCCGTTCCTCCCAGCGCGCCGCCCACGCGGCCCGGTTCGGATAGCGCGCGGCGTAGCCGCGAATCACACCATGTTGCGGCAACTCGGTGAACGGGATCCCCCGCGACCGCGCCCAACCGCGCACCGCCCGGTCCCGCGCGAACGACCACGCCAGCCCCGTCTCCTCGTGCGCCCAGAGAGCGGCGAACGGGGCCGCCTCGTGCAGCCCCTGCAAGACTTTGGTCGCCTCGCCGACCCGCACGAGCAACGGCTGACCGAGCGCGGCGAGGCTGGCGCGCAACTCGCGCAGGCTCTCGCGCACGAATGTCCAGTGCGCCGAACCGTAGTCGGGCTGCCGCACCAAGCCCGGCTCCACGATATAGAGGGGCAGCACCGGGCCGCGTCGCGCGGCGGCGAGGAGCGGCGCGTGGTCGGCCACCCGCAAATCCCGCTTGAACCAGACGACCTGTACCGCTTCCATAGCCCCGCATGACCGTGGTCCCCCGCCGGGTCAGGGGGGAATGACGAGTGACGAATGACGAATGACGAATGACGAATGCCCATGATGCCCCGACACGACAGGGGAGCGCGAGCCGGGAATGTCACCAAGGAATTGTACCGTGCGCCGATGGGGCCGAATCAGGGTAATGCTTCAGAAAACGTCCACAGAGAAGAATCGTCATTCACACTAAGCGTACGTACGAATACGCTAATAATGCGCTAATTGGCTAGCGTATTATTAGCGCATTCCAGTTCATTCAGTATTGTGATTCAATAACCAAGTGGCACTTCGTCCACGCCCCTGCAACAAGAGCAATCGAGAATTACGTAGATGGGCTAGGTCTGAGCGTACCGTCGCCTCGGACAAAGGATTCTGTAATTTCTGCATGATGACACGCAGCGGCGCAGGCTCGTTATTCGCGATGATGTGCAACAATTCCCGCTGTCGTGAGGTCAGATCAAGGCCAACTCTATATGGGGCGATATAACCACTCGGCAGAAAGCGCACGCCGACCGCCCCGGCCTGCTCGATGAACTCGGGTTCGGGCTGCCCTGCGGCCACGCAGAGCTCGACAATTTTCTGCGTCCCTCGGCCCCAGCGTTCGACAAGGCCACGCTTGTAGAAGACCTCAGCGATCAGCGGATTTCGCGGGCGCGACTGATGATCGCGCTTGAGATCTTCGACCTTCAATCCGAAGGGGAGTGTACCAGCGCTCCAAATCTCCAGGCGATCATCATAGATAGCGAGGCTCACCGCGCCGCCTGCTTGCGAATAATCCCGGTGACAGATGGCGTTGACTAACGCTTCGCGGAGCGCAACTAACGGAAACAACGGCTCATCTGCGCGCTCGAACAAGCCGGGCTGGATACGGCCAGCCACCGGAAGATGGCGACGTAAGAAGATCAGCGCCTCTTCCAGCAAAGCAAACCCGTGGCCTTGCACTTGGCGGTTATCGATGAACTCGGTCTTGTCGATCCCTTTGAATCGTGCCATTCTTAAGTGACACTGCGGATAGTTGGGCAGGAAATCTCTCCCGAACAACACCATCGCTGCATTCAGCAATTGGCCTTGCGTGCTCACACCTAAGCGCTCAAGCAGATCGCCGATATCGCTGCCCGAACGTTCCGGCAAGCGACCAGCCTGTATCCCAAGGCGCACCGTACGCAAAATCTCTTCCTCATCGAGGGCGACGTCATTCCCCTCTATACTCGGCGTATTCTCCCACCTCGTCCGATTATGTAACCGCTGAAGTAACAATTGTTGATAGCGCTCCTGTGGCATGATCGAGGTGGTGGTGCCGAGACGTTGGTACGGCCGCCCATCGGCGGTGAAGGGCAACATATCATCAGCGCTGTCGGCGGTAAGCACAATAATTTGCCGATCTGTTCCCGGTACATCGACGTACTGGCACCGAGGTGCGATCGGCGGTTCGATTTTCCGTAGCGCATTCGCAACCTCCTGTTGCGTTCTGTCGCTCACATGTTGCCCGATGACTTTGCCGGAGGGATTGACACCAATGACTACCCTCCCGCCTCGCGTATTGAGAAAGGCGCAAAGCGACTCGACCGCCTGTCGGAGTTCCGCGGTCGTCGCTTTGAACTCGACCGTTTCTGATTCACCCTGTACAGCAAGTCGTTCAATTTCTTCCAATAGCAAAGCAGTTGCTCCCGTGCAAAAAACGATGCCTTCGTAGGGAAGGAATCGGCACTAGCGCAGAGCGCGATACATTCAGAGAAGTATACCTTCTTGCCCTGTCGCCCAGGTCCACCGACTTCATCGGTCCTGCTAGTACCATATAGGCGGAAGAATTAGCCCTCGCCCTCGGCCACCGCGGTCGCGTCGCGCTGCGCCAGCGCCCAGCGCCCGGTGCCGCGCAGCTTCGCGGCGTACATCGCGGCGTCGGCGGCGGCGATCAGCGCCTCGGCGGAGTCGCCGGTCGGCGGGCTGAGCGCGATCCCGATACTGGCGGAGATCAGCGCCACCCGTTCGCCCAGCGCGATCGGGCGCTCGATCGCGGCGATCAGGCGCACGGCCAGCTGGTCGACGTCGGCACCGCTGAGCCCCCCTTCCAGCAGCACGGTGAACTCATCCCCGCCGAACCGCGCAACCGTGTCCCCCGCGCGCACCACGTCGCACAGGCGCTCGGCGATCGTCGCCAGCAGGGCGTCCCCCGCCGGATGTCCGAACCGGTCGTTGACCGCCTTGAACCCATCCAGGTCGATGAAACAGACACCCAGGCGCTCCTCGCGGCGGGTCCGTCGCGCCAGCGCCCCGACCAAGCGATCGAGGAAGAGGGCGCGATTGGGCAAGCCGGTTAGGGTGTCGTGCAGCGCCTGATGCCGCAACTGCGCCTCGGCCCGCTTGCGCGCGTCGATATCCTGGATCTGCGAGAGGAAATGGAGCGGCGTCCCATCCGCGTTGCGGACCAGCGACACGCTCAGCAACGCCCAGACCATCCGCCCGTCGCGCCGCAGATACCGCTTCTCCAGCTGATAGCCGGGGATCGCGCCGCGCAGCAAGGCTTCCACCTGCGACAGATCGCTCGCCAGATCGTCCGGGTGGGTGATCGACTGGAAATCGGTGGCGAGCAGTTCCGCCTCGCTATACCCCAGCAGGCG
>DATCMP010000859.1:0-5231 GCA_036563365.1 Thermomicrobiales bacterium | reverse complement strand
TGGGCGCGATCAGGCGTTGGATCGAACCTGAGTAAGGTAATCCCACCCACCTATCAGGCGTGTTTTCGCGCCACAGTCGAGCTATCGGTCGTACTTGTTCAAATATTCTCTTCTTGCAAATGATTGACAGTGTTTGTGCAGCCGAGTATCCTTGCTATGGCTTCGAGAAATCATGGGAACAGTAATAGGAAGGTCGCTGTGGTCGACCGAGAACATCCGCGTTTCGATACCGAACCGGTCTATAACATTAAAGCGGTAGTTCAGAAAACAGGGATCCCCGCCGATACCGTGCGGGCTTGGGAGCGCCGTTATGGTGTCCCCCAGCCCCAGCGTACCGAAACGGGGCGTCGGCTCTACTCGGAACACGATATCGCCGCGATCCGGTGGCTGCGCGAACGTACCGTCCTGGGGATGACGATCAGCCAGGCGATCCAGCAGTTGCGATCGCTCGGCGAGGAAGCGTTCGCGCCGCCAACGCCGGAACGCGATCAGGGGCCACGCAACCCGACGACCCTGGCCGACGAATTGTTGGTCGCGTTGCTGGCTTTCGACGAAGTTCAGGCGAGTGCGGTCGTCGCTGAAGCGTTTGCGCTCTACCGAATCGAGGATGTCTGCCTCCAGATTTTCAGTCCGGTCCTGATCGAGATCGGTGAGCGGTGGCACCGCAAGGAGGCCACCGTCGCGCAGGAGCATTTCGCCTCCCACTTCATCCAGCGCCGCCTCAACTCGCTCCTCCAAACGTATGCGCCGGTCGCCGGGCGTGGGCGGATCGTCACCGCTTGTGCGCCGGATGAGTTGCACGAACTCGGCATCCTGATGCTGTCGGTTTTCTTGGTGCGCCATGCCTGGCACGTCATCTATCTCGGCGCGAATGTGCCGATCGCCGATCTGGTGCAAACCTGTGCTCGCTTGCAACCGGCATTGGTCTGCGTGTCCGCGATGAATGCGCGCACCGCGCAAACGCTGATCGCCGCCGTTGAGGCGATCAATCAACTCCCGCACCCGCGTCCGATGGTTGCCTTCGGCGGCGCGCCGTTTAATGCCGATGTGGCGTTACGCGCGCAGGTCCATGGTCAGTTCCTCGGCGTCGATGCCCAGGAAAGTGTGGCGCGAATCGAGCAGCTGTTGACCTGAGGGTGGGAGCGTGGGAATGCCCCCTCCACCACGGTTTTTCCCGGCAATAAACGGGACAGCTTCATCGGCCAGTTCGATAATCACCGTTTTGTGTGGCGAGAAACGACCGACCAAGGCGCTGAGATCGCCATCGAAGAGCATGAATCTCGACCGCGCTTGCACCGCGCCTCAACATCGGCATGTAGTGGCTGAGGAACAGGATCTTCGCGCAATGCCATGCCACCGGTTGTACTCGCTGTTGACCGCGCCGATCCGGCGCTGCGTCGTCACGTCGAGGCCGATCGTCGGGTAGAGCGAGTCGAAGAGTATTCTCAGGGTCGTGGTCTTCCCCGCGCCATTCGGCCCGAGGAACCCGATGATCTCACCCGGCGCGGCATCAAGGTTAGATTATCGACCACCGCGACCTCGCGCATCTGGCGACGCACCAGACTTTTAATCGTCGCCAGCGCCCTAGCCTCGCGCTCGTGGACGCTGTACACCTTTCGCAACTCGCGCACGCGCATCGCCGGGGAGGCTGCCTCCAGCATCGGCACAAGCACCCCAACGGCGAAGGTTTATCGCAGAGACGCGGAGACGCAGAGGATCGCAGCCAGGATTGCATCAGAACATCTATTCTTGCGTGTTCTTCTCTGCGCGCCCGTTGCGTCTCCGCGTCTCCGCGGCGAAGCTACTCCTTAATCCTGGCTATGCGGCTCGGCGGCACCGGCGTCGAAGAGAGCGGTCGCCTCGGCGGTGCGCGCGGCAAATTCGGCGAGGGCTGCCTGGACCGGCCCGGGGGTCGCCATGTCGACACCGGCCTTACGGAGCAATTCGATCGAATAATCGGAACCGCCGCTGGCGAGGAAGTGCAGGTAACGCTCGACGGCGGGTTGACCTTCCGCACGGATCTGCGCGGCGAGGGCGATCGCCGCCGAGAGGCCGGTGGCGTACTGGAAGACGTAGAAGCCCCGATAGAAGTGCGGAATCCGCGCCCAGCCAATCCGCGCCGCGTCGGTCAGCTCGACGTTGGGATGGTAGAGGGCGTAGAGGCGGCCCCATTCATCGGAGAGGCTGTCGGCGGTCAGCGCCGCCCCGGCCTCGATCTGTGCGTGCGTCCAGCGCTCGAACTCGGCATACATCGTCTGCGTGATCAGCGTGCCCCGCACATCGTCCAGGAACTGACCGAGGATGGCGAACCGTTCGCGGTCGCTGGTGGCGTGGTCGAGCAGGTGCCAGGTCAGCAGGGTCTCGTTGACCGTGGAGGCGACCTCGGCGCAGAAGATCGTGTAGTCGGCGGTGGTGTACGGCTGGGTGGCGTTGGAGTAGAAGCCGTGCATCGCATGGCCCGCCTCGTGGGCCAGGGTGTAGAGATCCTGGCGCGTCCCCGACCAGTTCATCAGGATATACGGTGGTGCGCCGAACGCGCCGACGTTGTAACCACCGGAGCGTTTGTTGGCCGTCTCGTGGACATCGACCCAGCGCCCGCCCTGCAACCCCGCGCGCAGATCGGTAAGGTAGCGTTCGCCGAGCGGGGCGAGCCCTTCCAGCGTCGTCGCGACCGCTTCGCCGTAGGTCACTTCCCGCTCATCGAGTTCCGCTAGGGCAACTTGCATGTCATACGGGGCGAGTTGCTCGACCCCGACGACGCGGCGGCGCAGTTCGAGATAGTCGCCGAAGGCGGGCAGCGCGGTATGGACCGCATCGATCAGCGCGTCGTAGACGGCGGGCGGGATATTGTCCCCGAAGAGCGCGGCGTCACGCGCGGATTGGTGACCCCGTGCCCGTGCGTAGAAGACATCCTTGCGGACGGAGGAACTGTGGAGCGAGGCGAGGGTCTGGCGGTGGGCGATGTACGCCGCCGCCATCTTCTCCGACGCCTCGCGGCGGGAGGCGCGGTTCCGCTTCTGCAAGATCCGCGAGACGCGTCCCTTGGTCAACTCGATCTCGTGGCCGTTCTCGTCGTGACCGAGACCGTACGAGAGATCGGCATTGTCGAGCGCGGTGAAGGCACTACTCGACGCGCGCGCGATCTCGCCGGTCGCGGCCAGGATCGCCTCGACCTCGGCGGAACGGACGTGGGCACGGTTGCGATCGAGGTCATCGAGGCCCTGCCGGTGCCGTACCAGGATGCCGTCTTCCATCCAGGCCCGCAACGTCTCCTGAGGGATGGCGATGATCTCGGGTGTGACGAATGCGACCGACTCGCCGATCTCGGTTGCCAACGTGGCGATCCGGTCGAACCGGGCCAGCGCGGTCGGATCGGCGGTGTTCTCGTCGCGACTGAGCATCGCATAGACGTAGAGGCGCTCGATCCGTTCATTCATCGCCGCCTGCGCATCGAGCACGTTGGCGAGCGCCTGGATCGACTCGCCCGCGCCGCCGCGCCCGGCAACGATCTCATCGCGCAGGACGCGCACCCGTTCGGTATCGGCCTCCCAATCGGCCTCGGTGGCGTACAGCTTCGTTAAATCCCAGGTCTCCTCGACGGGTACCTGATCACGTGTGGGGATCGCTGCGGGGGCGGACATAACCATTGGCTCCTTTCGATTTCTTCGTTGCGGCGGGCCGAAGCAGGCCGTCATTCGCGTGCAGAACGGCACAGCGTGTGCCGGTGGTCTCGGTGATTTTACGCCTTGCCGCACTCCTGGGGGTATTGCTCGCAATGGGGCGTATCGCCGGGGATGTGGCGACGGATCGCGGCGATGACGTGATAGGCGCGCTCTTGCAGCGCGGTGACGCCGGGGATGGCATAGAGCCAGAGCGGCACTGCACTGCCGAGCGCCGTCGCGATGGTGAGATTGGCCGCCGCCGCCGCCGAGTAGGGGAACCCATCCGGCGTGATCGCCCAGACTGACCGCTCACACTGTGCGACCGTGAGCCCATGTGATTCAGGCAGACCGGGCTGCTGGAACGGCACGATCGTGAGCCGATCGTGCCGATCGAGCGCACGGAAGAAGCGCACGGTGCGTGTGCAGAAATCGCAGGAGCCGTCGAAGATCAGCGTCAGATGCTCGGGCAGGAGGCCGAACGTCAGGCGTGCGCGTAATCCCCCCGCCGTAGCCAGGCCCACCCCAAGCAAGCCCAGGATCATTCTTCGTGCGGTCATCGTGGAGTTGCCCCTTCCGTTAGTGGAGGCTGCAATGGATCCTGCCCCGCACGCCACGCCTGCCACTCCGCCAGGATCTGCGGATCGTGCGGGAAGGCGGGTTCCGGGAGCGCGTCGAGCGCGAAGAACGCTAGTTCAGTCAGATCATCCGCTGGCGCGAGGGTGCCCCCGACGATCGTGCCGGCATAGGCGGCCAGCACAACCGTCTGCCCGGTGGCCGAATAGAGGCCGAGCAGCGTGTCCAAGCGCACGACTAGCCCGGTTTCCTCACACACCTCGCGGATCGCCGCATCCTCGACCCGTTCGCCGCGATCGACGAATCCCGCCGGAAAACTCCACTTCCCTGGCGATGCGGAGTGCTGCGAACGCCGCCCCATCAGAATCTGCCCCTCGCGTTCGAGCAGCACCGCGACCGCCAGCTTCGGATCCTCGAAGACGACCGCGCCGCATTCAGGGCAGGCGGGCCGCACCTTCCCCCCGACCTCTCGTTCGCCAAGGGCATAGCCGCAATTGGCGCAGAAGCGCGGCATTATTCGACCTCCGAGGTGTAGGTAATAGCGACATGGTGACACAACCAGCCGGCAATGGTTGTGGGACTTGACTCAAAATTTGAGGGATAGCCCTGCTGATGATAGGCTGCTGATGACATCGAGAGTAGCATTATCGCTCCCATTAAGGACAATCTAATAAGACCTCATTGCGGGTATAGTCTTGCTTGTTTGCCATACAAGCTGACCAAGTAGGCAGATTAACGTTGGCCGTAAATCTCGGCGTAGCGCGCCAGGAGGCGATCGTAGTCCTCCTGGGTGTCGAGGTCGTCGGTGGGCGGCGCACCGGGGATGGCAACCTCGTGGACGGCGGCGTTGTGGGCGCGGATGACGCTGCGGGCTCCCTGGTCGCCGGTAACGGTGGCGAGCTCGGGGAAGAGATCGCGGGCGATCAGAACCGGGTTGCCGCGCTGGCCGTCATAGGTCGGCATGACGATCGGGGCGGCGGTCGCGCGGCGTGCGGC
>DATCMP010000857.1:0-3406 GCA_036563365.1 Thermomicrobiales bacterium | reverse complement strand
AGGGTTGGCGATGAGGCGCAGTGCCTCACGAAAAATGTTCTCACGACCCACGACCCACGACTCTTACTTGATAGATAGAGGAAGGGGCCGGTGATCGAACGGATCAAGGGCTTGATGCCGGGGCCGCGTCGTGACCAGTTTGCGCCGCAGCAACGAACATCTCGTCGCGACAAAGAATTACGTCAGCGCCGCTTCCTCTATATCACGATGGCGGTGGTCACGGTTGCCGTTGTTGCCCTGCTGGCAGGGGGCTCTATTTGGGAATTCGTGATTCAACCGCGTCAGACGCTGGCGGCGGTGAATGGGACGAATATCTCGCGGAGCGATTACTGGAAATACCGCCGGTATTCGCTGCTGCAACAAATTCAGCAATATCAATTCTTCGCCGGGCAAGACCCGCAATATCAGACCTATGTGCAGCAGTTGCAGAGCCAATTGACGACGGTGAAGTCGACGGCGATTGATCCGACGACGTTGACGACGATGATCGATGATCGCCTGACGGTTCAGCGCGCGGATACGCTGGGTATCAGCGTGAGCGACGCTGATCTCACACAATATGTCCAGGAAACGTTCGCCCCGGTGGCCCTGAACACCCCAACGCAAACCCCCACCGTGAATCCGACCGCTGCGGCATGGGCTGCGGAGACCGCGACCGCGCGGGCGATTACCCCGACCACCCCCGCCACGCCGGGGGTGGCTGGCACGCCTGGGGTTGCGACACCCGGAACGCCGGGTACCCCTGGCACGCCGAGCATTCCCGTCGCGACACCGGGAACACCCGGTACCCCCGGCACTCCTACGGTTTCACCGACGGTGCAAGCCTCGGCGACACCGAACCGCGAACAGGCGCTGGCGACTTCGACGGTGAGCTATGGGACGTTCGTGAAGAACCTCCAGACCTCAACCGGGATGAGCAAAGATGATTACCTCCGCCTGATCGCCCGCCCCGAACTGGTGAAGCAGCGCGTGACGGAAAAACTCACCGGCGAGATCAAGGACGTGCAGCCGCAGGTCCACGCTTTCCACATCCTGGTGGCGACGAAGGATGGCGCGGAGCAGGTACGCGCGGCGATTGCCGGGGGTAAGAGTTTCCAGGACGCGGCGAAAGAGCAGAGCACCGACACCGCGACCGCCCCCAACGGTGGCGACTTGGGTTGGGTGCCGCGCGGCGTGATGGTCAAGGAATTCGAGGATGCCGCCTTCGCGTTGCAGCCCGGCCAGATCAGCCAGCCGGTACAGACGAAGTTCGGCTGGCATGTGATCACGGTGACGGAACGGGACGACAATCGCCCGCTGACGACGGAGACATTCGACGCGTTGAAGCAGTCGGCGTACACGAAGTGGCTCGACACGCAGAAGACGTCAGCCGCGATCACGAGCGATCTCCCGGCGACCCCGACGCCCGCACGGTCGCAGTTCGAGGTGCCGCCGGATGCGCCGCCGACGGCGGTGCCGACGCCGCTGCCGACCCCCACCCGCCCGGCCGCGACACCTGGAGCGAGCGGCACGCGCACGGTAACACCATAACGGTACAAACGCCGCCCATCTTGCTGGAACAGAACCCCCTCGCCCGACTATGGGCGAGGGGGTTCTGTTTCGCTGACGATAGCATTCAGTTCGCGTCGTGCCGCTCTTTGCTGTCGGCGGGAACCTGGGTGCGGTCGTACATCCCGTAGTCTCTGACGACAGCGGCGATTCGCAAACGATAGTCGTGAAAGATTTCTGCCCGACCGCGACTCTGCGCCGCACGGTGGGCCTCGCGCGCACGCCAGGCGGCGACCGCCTCTTCGTCGCGCCAGAACGAGAGCGAGAGGATCTTGCCGGGCTCGGGGATACTCCTGGACCGTTCGATTGAGATGAAGCCATCGATATCGTCGAGCAGCGGGCGCAGATCCGCCGCGATCTCCAGATATTCTCCCTCGTGGTCTCTAGCGGGCCAAACTTCGAAGATGACGGCGATCATCGTTGGCCCTGCACTCTCGCTGCGGTGCTCATGACGGATGCCGTTAGGGGCTCTGCGCTGAATTGCGGGATCCGCACATTGGCGGATGGGTAATAGGTATGCCCGGCGGCGAGCTGCGAGGGCTTCGTGCTGAGTGCCAGGAGTTCTGCGACGCCTATTGCAGCGATCTGCGCGGCGATCTCTGCGCCCGGACAGGCGTGGATACCAGCCCCGAAGGTAAAACTACGCCGAGCAGAGCGGGTTAGATCGAACGTTGCCGGGTTTGGATTGGCCAGCGGGTCGCGATTCGCCGCCGCTAGTATGACGAGGATCGTGTCGCCCGCGCGCAACTGCCGCCCGGCGACCAAGCAATCGGCGGCGACGAAGCGACGCGTATTCTGCACCGGCGAGTCGTGGCGCAGCACTTCCGCGACGATCGCAGGGATTACGTTCGGGTCAGCCCTCGCTCGGCCGCACAACGCCGCGTTCGCGGCCAATGCGACCAAAGTATTCCCAATCAGGCCAGCGGTTGCCTCATAGGCTTGCATCAGGAAGCCGAGCGCGTTGGCGACGATCATTTCACGGTCGGTGTACCCCTGGTTTTCCGCCTCGCCCACGAGCGCGGTGAGCAGCGTTGTGCTGCCCTGGCGTTGTGCTTCCGTCAGCGCCGAGTGCAACGCCCCGAGGAGCTTCTCTGCGGCACGTACCCCCGCCGCGAGTCGTGGCGCGTCGCCGCTTGACGCGAGACAACGCACGAAATCGCCGACCCAGTTGGCGATGTCGGGCCATTCGGGCACCGGGAACCCGAGGAGCGCGGCGATAGTATAGGTCGATAGCCGAAAGCTGAACGCGGTTATTTCCTCGGGTGATCCCGCCGCGCTCCACTCTGTGGTCAGGAGCCGGGCGGCTTGAGCCGCAGCTTCCGCGACTGCGTGTCGATCGATCGCGGCGAAGGTGTTCATGACCGCGTGCTTGATCGGACAGCGCTCGCGCCGATCGTTCATCCGGATGAATCGCTGGAAAACGGTTGCCACCGGTGAGCCGATCAGGTGATGCGGGATCGGCTCAGCTATCGGCCGTACCCGACAGTGTTCGCTCTGCAGGGCTGCTGCGACAGCGTCGGCGCTCGTCGCGACCCACATGCCGATCGACTCGTTGCGATGAAAGGGTCGCTGCGCCACAAGCTCGGCGTAATAGGGATATGGGTCGAGAGCCGTCGCGGCGGCAATGGGATCGATTGGTCTGTCCATCTGGTACTCCCTATGCGATGCGTGGCCCGGCACGATCCTCTCGGCGGTCTTGATACCGAGCCAACGCGCTACTCATCAGGATAAAGTGCCCCTCCCCCTCTGTCCAATGCATAGATTTCTCTGGCCCCATCAGTTATGCTGATAGAATGGAAATGATCGAGATCGAGGCATTCGTCGCTGTCGACGATACAGGGAGCTTCACGCGCGCCGC
>DATCMP010000856.1:0-18818 GCA_036563365.1 Thermomicrobiales bacterium | reverse complement strand
GCCACGGTTTGCAGGTATTCGAGCCAGACGACCCGATCCTGCACCGGGTCTTTGATGATCGCACCGGTGATCCCCGAGGCGAGGTCGGGGGCGCGAAGCGCGCCATCCCCGAAATAGGCGGCGGAGGCGAGTCCGCCGGTGACGACCGAGATCGCCTCGGCGGTGGAGAGGGTGCCGCTCGGCGTCTTGAGCTTCGTCTTGCCGTCGGCGGTGACTCCCTCGCGCAACTCGCGGAAGATCGTCACGACGCGGCGAATCTCTTCCAGTGCGGGTTTCTCAGCGGGGAGTTGGAGGGCACGCCCGAGTTGGGCCACACGCTGCTCGACGATCTGTACCTCTTCCTCGATCGTCGCGGGCGTCGGCAGGACGACGGTGTTGAACCGACGGGTGAGGGCGCTCGATAGCTCGTTGACCCCTTTGTCGCGGTTATTCGCGGTCGCGATGACATTAAAGCCCTGGCGTGCCTGAACCTCGGTGTTGAGTTCGGGGACCGGCAGCGTCTTCTCGGAGAGGATCGTGATCAGGGTGTCCTGCACCTCAGCGGCGATCCGGGTCAGTTCCTCGATCCGCGCGATCATCCCGCGTTCCATCGCGCGGAGCATCGGGCTGACGACGAGCGCCGCGATCGACGGCCCCTCGGCGAGGAGGCGCGCGTAGTTCCAGCCGTAGCGGATCGCCGACTCGTCGGTCCCGGCGGTCCCCTGGATCAGCAAGGTCGAGTCGCCCGCGATCCCCGCCGCCAGGTGCTCGCTGACCCACGACTTGGCGGTGCCGGGGATCCCGTAGAGGAGCAGGGCGCGGTCGGTCGCCAGCGTCGAGACGGCGATCTCGATCAGGCGCGGGTTGCCGATGTATTTCGGGCTGACGGTGAAGCCGTTCGCGAGTTTGCCGCCAATCAGATAGGTACGGACCGCCCAGGGGGAGAGTCGCCAGTTCGGGGGGCGCTGGCGGTCATCGACATTCGCCAGTTCGGCTAGCTCCTCGGCGTATTGCTGCTCCGCGTGTTGGCGGATAACGGCGTTCAGCCCGCCGCTCTCGTGGCCGTTGTTCGGGGCGCTCATAGGGGGATCTCCTTCATCAAGCGTTGTCGCAGCGCGACCGTTCTGGTGATGGTATCGGTCGCGCGCCGCCATTCCATCGCGACCCACGACTGCTCCATCGGAATCGGCCATTCTTGGAGCGCCTGCGGGAAAGACTCGACCGGCAAGGCGTGCGCGGCGGTGTCGAACGTCTTTATCCAGGGGTCGTACTGTTGCGGTCGGAGTGCCTTGAGGCGGGCGCGCGAGATTTCGAGGTATTGCCGACCCCAGCCGGGTAGCCAGGGCGTCGGCAGGAGCGGTGCAACCTCGATCCAGAGGGAATTTTGGGTACGGGTCGCCTCATTCAGCAGATCGCTCCCGATTTGCGCGAGCGCATCGCCGGGCATGATCGCGATCAGGCCGCGCAGTAGCTCGGTCGGTGCGATCGTGCCTTGCTGTTGCGGTTGATGGCCCGCTACCCAGTAGCGCCAGAGCGGCGGTGCCCAGGCGCTATCCCGCACCCTGATCGCCGCCCGCGACCAGCCCTCGATGATCTCCCGTCCCCACTCCTGTTGGGTCGCCGCCGCGATCAACTCTTCGGGGGTAGCCGTGAAACGGGTCGTCCAGTGGCGCGGTGGGACCGCCCCGAGGACGCAGAGTAACCACCAGGCACCCTTGCCAAGTCCGGTGCGCGGTTTCGGCTCGATCCCGTCGCGCTGCCAGTCGAGCGCGAGATCGCCGGGCAGTTGTACTGACAGGTCGCCACGGGCGGCGTTGCCGCTGAGCGCCT
Organism: Thermomicrobiales bacterium; assembly: GCA_036563365.1. Taxonomy (GTDB): domain Bacteria; phylum Chloroflexota; class Chloroflexia; order Thermomicrobiales; family CADCWN01; genus CADCWN01. The sequence continues at coordinate 17,009 of DATCMP010000856.1, read as the reverse complement.
GGGTCAGCGCCCGGAAGAGGCCCCGTTTGTGCGGCGTGTAGGCGAGCAGCGTATCGGCACGCCCCCGCATCCGCGTCGATAGGGCCGAATCGGGCCGCTGCATCAGGAGTTCCGCGGCCACCGACCGCACCGCCTGGCTGCGATCATCGAGCGCCGCTTCGAGGAATGGCTCGTCGTCAAGGGAGAGCGCGGTCGCGAGGATCCCGAGCGCCTGGGCACGGAAATCGGCTTTCTCGCCCTTCCAACTCGCGGCTACCCAGTCGCGCGCCGTCGCCGGATCATGGACCCGTAATCGCCGCAGGATCGCCAGCCGTTGCGCTGCGGTCCCCTCTTGCCAGCGCGCTTCGGCATCGACGGGCAGATCGCCCGGGTCCGCCATGCTGACCTCGGCGACCCACTGCCAATCTCGGTTTTGCGCAGCCAACCAACGCCCGCGCTGATCGAGCGTGGGGGCGAGGAGGGATCGGAGCTCGGTCTGGCGCTTGCCCGTTTCCAGCGCGGCGACAAGGAGCCGATGCGGGAGGCGGAACCCGGCCCGCTGTAACCGCGTCAACGCTTCGGCCAGGACACCGCCCTCGTCGCGCGTGAAGAGCTGGTCGAGCAGATAGGCAGCCCCGCTCGAACAGGCTGGCTGCCGATCCGGCGGTGCCATCGCCGCCGGGGAATGCGTCGGGCCGAGTGGCTGCCCGGCCAGGGTGTAGATCGCCTGCGCCCCCGCGGCCAGCAGCAGCTTGCGCGCCGACGTGAGATCGGGCAGCGCTGCCACCAGCGCGGCGGTCGGTGTGTCGGTGGCAGCCTGTCTGTCGCCGGTGCGCCCCGTACCGATAAGGGCGATGTCCACCAACCGCTCCATCAGTAGCCCCCACCCAACACGTAGTAGTTGTCAGCCACTAGCGTGGCGAGCGGCGAGAGTGTGGCACCATCCCACTCACCGATGAGGTCGCACGGCCCGCCACCCGCTACGGCGAGTGCGTGCCAGTGGTCGTCGCCACTCAACGGGAGTGTCGCGCCGTGGTTGTCGCGTACGAGCCAGGGTCCACCACTAGGCGCGACGAAGCTGACCTCCTTGACGACGGCGGGAAAGCGATCGAGCCAGGGCTGCCGCGCCGTGGCATCGGCGACATGGTCCAGCAGCGCGGCGAGTGAGCGGTGACCGGCGATAGCGGCGCGGAGCGGGGTTGGCTCGCCCGTTTGCTCGGCGATGATCGCGCGTAACGGCCAGGCGCTCGGCCAGTAGGCGAGGGTGGCGCTGATGGTGGTGCCGAGAGCGAATTGCTGCTCGAACGCGCGCGAACCGTGCGCGAATTGCAGGATCATGCCGAAGCGCCCGGTGGTGGTGCCGAGTAGCCAGGTGCACTGCGTCCGCAAACGGTCCTCGGTGCTCACTCGCTGGCCGAGGATGGCCCAGTTGTCATCGACCCGCTCGCCGCGTGACAGGACCTCTTGCTGCGTCAATGCCCAGCCGATCGCGCCGCGCAGATCCTCGCGGAGCGGCGGGTCCAGTTCGTCCACGCGCCGGAAGGCGTGTGTGAGGAGGGCCACGCGACCGAGCTCGGCCAGGAGGCGCGCGGGCCAATCGGGGGAGGCATTGGGCAGCGCGGCCATCCGGCGCAGACGACCGGCTAGACCGGGGGCTTGTGCGTCGGTGAGCCGGGCGGCCTGCTCCTCCCAGAAGCTGATCGGCTGCGTCGCCACCTGGGCTAGGCCGTTACGGATCAGGTCATCCAGCCAGAGATCGAGCGCGTCGATGCCGACGTGGACGCGCGCCAAGCGCCGATCGGCGGTTTTGCTCGGCCGCGCTTCGCGCGTCGTGGTTCCGGTATCAAGAGGGGCGCTCTGCTGTTGCGTCGCCGCTTTCGCCTCGCGTTGCTCCGCACCGGCGGCGCGACGGGTCAGCCAACTGGTGACCCACTCGGGGGCGGTCGCAGCAGGTAGTGCCGAGGGATTTGTCGCGGCTAGCAGGAGCAGGCCAACACCATGCTTGCACGGAAATTTACGACTCGGGCAGCTGCACCGCACCGTGAGATCGCTGCGCGCGGCGCGGACCTGATAGCGCGCGCTCCCCTGGAATTCGCCCCAGATCGCCTCGCTGTCCTGACCCAGGCCGTGCCAACCGTGCGCGTTGGCGAGTTTCTTGCCACTCGCGGCGACGCCCGCATCGGGTGCCAGGGTTAGCACATGCTCCGCGGTCAGCTCCATGCATCCCCCCAACCTACACGACGGACGAGACAGCCCCGCTCTCCTGGAATCGACGCATCGGCGGCGCTACCGTACCAGAAAGCCGCGCGTGGAGATCACGTTCTATGGTAAGTATATAGAAAATTTGTTCTATAAGGCAAGGCGGGTCGGCCAATCCTCCGTCCGAGGTGACGTTGTCCTCGCGGCGGAATCGTCGGGCGGGAACCCTGGTCGCGGTGCCGTTCGATCATACCGGATGGCGTCTGGCAGTACGACCCGAGAGCGCTACAGGATAGTCCAAGGAAGGCCACGCGAGATCTTACCCCTATCGCGTTCCCCCCTTCGTCTGCGCGCTCTGCGTTCGGTGGTTCAATCGCCTACATCCACCCCGTACTCGCACCGTTCGGGCGGTGTGCGCCAGCCCTCTCGTCAGGCGACGCCGACCGGTAGCGGCAAGAGATCGGCGAGGTTACGAACGATATGCGCGGTGGAGCGGGATTTGTTGAGCGTGTAGAAATGGAGCCCCGGCGCGCCCCGTTGCAGGAGTTCGCGGCACTGTTTGGTCGACCACTCAATCCCCGCTGCGGCAACCGCTGTCTCGTCCTGGCAGTCCGCGATCAGCGCACGTAACTCGTCCGGGATCCGCGCGCCGAACCGTTCGAGTCGTTCCAGGTTGTTCGTGACCGGCATGATCCCCGGCACGATCGGCACGGTGATCCCCGCTTCGCGGGCGCATTCGACAAAATGGAAATAGGTCTGATTGTCGAAGAAGAGTTGTGTGACGAGGAAATCGACCCCCGCCTCGCTTTTCAGCTTAAGGTTGGCTAGATCGCGCGCGGCGCTGTCGCACTCCGTGTGGATCTCGGGGTAACAACCACCCCCGAGGCAGAAGTCGAACGCCGGGTCGGCCTTGATGAAGGCGATCAGTTCGGAGCCGTAACCGAAGCCATCGGCGTGGCGCTCGAAGGACGTTGACCCTTTCGGTGGATCACCGCGCAACGCCATGATATTCTCGATCCCGCCATCGGCCAAGCGGGTCAGTACGTCGCGGATCTCCTCGCGACCGTGACCGACGCAGGTGAGGTGAGCCATCGCCTCGATCCCGGTCTCGCGCTTGATCCGCGTCACGAGATCGATCGTCAGGTCGCGCGTCGAACCGCCCGCGCCGTAGGTCACGGAGACAAACGATGGCGCAAGCTCGCGCAAATCGGCGATCGTCGTGAAGAGGGCTTCGACCCCGGCCTGGCTCTTCGGCGGGAAGAACTCGAACGAACAGGTTGGCTGGCCTGCGGCCAGGATGTCGGCGATCCGCATGGTACGCTCCACACTCCATTGGTCTCGGTTGGAGCGTTGATGCGCGCTCCTGTTGGTCGCGGGGCAACGTGAAAGGCCCGGTCGGTGATGGTCCGCTGGCGGGTGGCGTTGCACTATTGGGTGGGAAGTATAGCAGCCAGCCAGCGATTGCCAAAGAGCGTCGGCACACCCGAATGGTGTGCCGACGTACTTCGTGCCTTGGGGATTCTGGTTCGCAGGCGCTACAGGATAACGCCCGTCTGATGCAGGCGATGGCGCTCGGCGCTGAGGATCGCGATGATTTGCGCGACGGTCTCATCCTCGCGCTCGGATTCGTTGAAGACGACGTAGTCGAAATGCTCGACGGTGGCGAGTTCGCGCTGGGCGGTGCGGAGACGACGCGCGAGGGCGGCTTCGCCGTCGGTCTTGCGCGAGCGGAGGCGACGGGCCAATTCATCGATCGAGGGCGGGGCGATGAAGATGAAAATGCCCCCGGGGGCGAGACGACGAAAGGTCTGCGCGCCCTGGGTATCGACCTTGACGATCGCATCGCGCCCGTTCGCCAATGCCTCGCGGATCGGTGCTTTCGGCACGCCGTAGAAGTTCCCGTAGACCTCGGCGGACTCGATAAATTCGCTCGCCATGATCATCTGGCCGAACTGCTCGCGACCGAGGAAATGGTAGTGGATCCCGTCGATCTCGCCCGGTCGGCGGTCGCGCGAGGTGGCCGTCACAGCGAAGAACATATCGGGGTAGAGGGCGCGCATCCGATCGATCACGGTGTCTTTGCCGACACCGGAGGGACCGGAGATGACGATCAGCCGCGGGCGAGCGAGGCCCCGTAAGTCGGTGATGATCTCGTCACCGCGTTTGTCGAAAAGCTCCTCGCTGGCCCCATCCTGCGTATCCACGAACTCCCACACCCCCTGTGCTACGTGACGAGCGCCAGCCCCCGGCGGGGACCCTGATACCCTATCGAATGGGGATTCTACCACCCGGAGCGGATGGGGGGCGATGATCGGCACCTTTCGCCGCTTCGTGCGGATGGCGGCGGCACCGACTTACGGTATACTGCGCGCTGTCAACGCGCCGTGCGCGGGAATGGATCATGCTGTTGATCGATCGGGGATTGCGGGTGTTCTCTCGAGTTGATAGCCGCCGCTGCTGTGAGATGCTGCGACCGGTTAGCGGATTCTGTAATCGCGACGTGCGCTGAGGGGGTGATCAATGTCGACCACACACGATCCGAAAGAAGAAGCGAGCCAGGCGGCATCGAGCACCGCCGGTGGCCGCAGGATACTGTTCGTTATTCTTGCCGTCGTGGTGGTCTTCTTGATCTTCGTCGGGATCGCGCTCTACGCGGGCATGGCGAGCCGTTAGGCGACGCGCCAGTCCGCGGCCTCAACCCAGGAGCGGGATCAACAGCCCGACGATCAGGAGCGCCCCGAAGCGCAGGTGCAGCGCCGAGGTCTGGCGTAGGACGCCGTTCAGGGCCAACGGTTCCCGCGTGGCGGCGACCCGACGCACCAGCGATAGCGCGAGCGGCAGGGTCAGGATACTAAGCAGGATCGTCGGGGAGGCGATGCGGGTGAGTGTCAGGGCGACGACGAGCGCGTACGCCCCGAGCACCAACAGGTAATATTCCCAGGCGGCGAGGGCGGGGCCGAGGATGTTGGCTACCGTGACCTTCCCGCGTGCGCGGTCGGGCTCGATGTCACGCAGGTTGTTGGCGTGCATGATCGCGGCGACCAGGAACGCGACGGGGAGCGAGATAAGTGCCGGGGTCAGGGCGAACTCGCGCGCCTGGACATAATACGACCCGAGGATCATCACCGGCCCCATGAAGATGGCGACGAGGATTTCCCCCAGGCCGTGATAGGCGAGCTTGAACGGCCAGCCGGTGTAGAAAAAGGCTAACGGCAGGCAGATCAGCCCCAGGACAAGGATCGCAGGGCCGCGCAGGGCGACGAGGATGAGGCCGAGGGTCGCGCCGAGCGCGAAGGCCGCCAGCCCGCCGAATAGGACCTGTCGCGCGCTGAGCAACCCCTGCTGGATCGCCTTGGACGGGCCGAGCGATGCCTCGTCGTCCAGGCCGTTCCGGTGGTCGTAGTAGTCGTTGATCATATTGGCACCCGCGTGGACCGCGAGCGAGCCGACGAGTGTGATAGCGAATAGCGCAAGCCGTGCGAACCAGTTCGTGGTCGTCGGCGCGAGGACCGCGCCGAGCGTGACCGGGATGATCGTGGCGGTGAAGGAGAACGGGCGGGTCGCGCGCCACCAGACGCGCACCGGCACCCCCGCGAGTCGGCGTTCCGGGCGTACCCGGCCGACGCCACCGGCACGCTCCGCGCGCCACGGCAGCAGCGCGACCTCGCTCTCATCCATCGCGAGGTTCAGCGCCCAGCCGAGGGCCGCGGTGAGGATCAACCCCACGTACATCGCCTCGATATTCAGCACCTGCCACGATTCCCAGATCAGTACCCCGACCCCGGAGTGCGCGCCGGACGCGACGAACTCGGTGCCGACGACGACGATCAGCGCGAAGCCGAGGCCGAGCTTGCACCCGGCGAGGATCAGCGGCAGCGCCCCGGGCAGGGCCACGGTCCGATAGGCTTGCCAGCGACTCGCCCCGAAGTCGCGCGCGACGTCGAAGAGGAGGCGATCGATCCCCTGCACCCCGGCGACGGTGTTGAGCAGGATGAGGAAAAAGACGCTGATCGCGGTGACCACGATCTTGCTCGTCTCGCCGATCCCGAGGACCAACAGGACGAGCGGCAGGATGGCGATCTTCGGCAGGCTGTAGAGGATATTGGCGATCGGCAGGAGCGCGACCCGCAGCGGGCGCGACAAACCGAGGACCAGACCGAGCAGGATCGCCGGGACCGTACCCCAGACGAAACCGAGCAAGACCCGCTGCGTCGTCGCCCCCAGCGCCTCGCCGATCGTGCCGCGATCCCAGAGGATCCCGAAGGTGCCGACGATCGAGGATGGGGCGGGGAAGAACTGCCGATTGAGCCAGCCGATGCGCGCCGCGATCTCCCACAAGGCGAGCAGCAGCAGGGGCGAGAGGAGCGAGAGGAGCCGTTCGGCTAGGCGGGAACGCATCGGCGTCTATCCTTATCGCGGATGATCACGTTCGCTGATGGCGCGAGATTCACAACGCATCATGGTCTTGTCGCCGCTAATTCTGCCCCACGCGCCGACAACACGCCATCGCGCAGGCGATCCCAGCAGGCGGCGTAGAGGTCGGCGTAGGTGCTGTCGCCACGCAAGGCAACGGCGTCGCGCGGGCGCGGTAGGGGCACGGGCAGGATCGTGTCGATCCGGCCGGGGCGTGGCGTGAAGATGACGATCCGATCGGCCAGGACGATCGCCTCGTCGATGCTGTGGGTGACGAAGACGATCGTCACCGGTCGGCCACTCCCGTGCCAGATTTGCAACAGTTCGCCCTGCATCAGCAGACGGTTTTGCTCATCGAGATTTCCGAACGGCTCGTCCATCAGGATGATCGCCGGATCGACCGCCAGCGCCCGCGCGAGATTGGCGCGTTGGCGCATCCCCTCTGAGAGCTGGTGCGGGTAGGCGTCGGCGAAACGGGCGAGCCCGACCTGGGCGATCCGCTGTCGCGCGATCCCCTCGCGCTCGGGGCGGCTCAACGCCGCGCGCCCGGTGCCGACTTCGAGGCCATAGGCGACATTGTCCAGAACGGTGCGCCAGGGGAAGAGCGACGGACCCTGGAAGACCATCGCCTGCGCCGGTCGCGCGGGATCGTGGTGATCGATCGCGACGGCACCGGCCGTGGGGCGTTCCAGCGCGGCGAGCAGGCGCAGCAAGGTCGATTTCCCGCAGCCGCTGGGGCCGAGCAGGCAGATGAACTCACCCTCGCCGATGTCCAGATCGACGCCATCGAGCGCGACGATCGGGCGTCCGGCGGGGTCGCGGTATTCCCGCCGCAGGCCGCTGATGGCGATCTTGGGGCGAGTGTGCGGCCCTTGCCGTGTCGCATTGGTGGAGGCGTCCATCGCTGCCCTACTTCTTCCCGATGATCGCGACGGCGCGATCGGCGAAGCCGGTATCGATCAGGTTGTTGAGGTCGAGCGCGGTGTTATAGGTGAGCGAGCCGCTGGTGAGAAAATACTCCTGCTGCGCCCGCATATCGGCGAGATTTAAGGTGCCATTCGGCTCGTGGCGCGGCGGCTTCGCCGCTTTGACGGTTGCAGCGGGGGTCTTGGTGAACTTCTCGATGATCGCGGCGTTCTCGTCCTTGGCATAGCCGCCGTTATCGAGGTCGCGCGCGCCGCGTAGCCAGGCCGCGAGCCAGCGATCGGCGAGGGCGGCGTTGTCCCGCCCCCACTTCAGGTTGTAGAAGATCACCGTCCCCTGGGCGTTCGTCAGGAAATCGTCGGCGAGGCGGTAGACCAGACCCTGCGCCTCGGCCAGCGTGACGAGCGGTTCACCGAGCATCGCCCCAGCGAGCGATCCGCCGTTGAGTGCGGCGGCGACTTGATCGAAGGCAAGCGCGGTGAGATCGACATCCTTCATCGTCAGGCCGCTCTTCGCCAGCGCCGCCTGGAGCCAGTATTCGGTGCCGGTCCCCTTGGCGTTGATCGCGACCTTCTTGCCCTTGAGATCGGCGACTTTCTTGAACGTGCCGTCATCATACTTCTTGCGCGCGACGACGAGCGGGGTGGCGAGCGGCGGGCTCTCGGTATGCTGCGACGAGACGATGCGGAGATCGAGGCCGCGCTGGAAGGCGTTGAGGGCCGAGGCACCGAGGCCGCTCAAGCCGACCTCGAGATTGCCGCTGGAGGTCTGGGCGAGGATATCGGAGCCACCGGTGAACGGCGTGGCGACTGTCTCGATCCCCTGCTCACGGAAGTAGCCCTTCTCCATCGCGATGAAGATCGGGCTGTACACCAGCACCGGCACATAACCGACGCGGACTTGCTTCACTGGCCCGCTGACTGCCGTGGTACCGCCGGTGACCTGGCTCGCGGTGCGGCTCGCGCTCGCCGCCGCAGAACCGGTAGCGGTCCCTGTGCTCGCGACGGTGGGCACGCTACCGGGTGCCGTGGAGGCGGGCGGCGGCGTGATCGTTGGGGTACCGCCGCACGCGGCGAGCAAGATGGCACCGGTGCCGACCGAGAGGCCGAGGAGAAAGTGCCGCCGCGTGAGCGCCATGATGTTGAACACCTTTCCTGGGGGGCGACGGCGCGACCAATTGCGCCGGTTATTTCGTTGATTTCAGTATAATCCGAAAGTTGTGAGAGGGCAAGATATTTACGGTGGATTGTCGCAAGCGATACGTTTTTCGTGGCGCGCGAGGGCTTGGATGGCCTAAGCTACATTCAGGTACAAAACGAAACCCAAGCCCTCGCGCGCGACATATCCCTCTTAGTTATCGCACTATTTACCTCAATACGACGATTACCGGATCACGATCACCCCATCGGCGACGCTCTCGGAGAGTTAGGCCGGTGTGGTGCGACCACGGGCGATCGTCACAGCAAGGTTATCGACAACCACCACAATAGGATGGGCCACGTGCTCATCCGAGCGCGAGGCGTGTCCATGCCGCCGCTAGGACCCGGACGCCGCGCTCGATCGCTTCGGGCGACGAGTATTCGGCAGGCGCATGGCTGATCCCGGCCGCACTGGGGATGAAGATCATGCCGCTCGGGGCGAGCGGGGCGAGCGTCTGCGCGTCGTGTCCCGCCCCGCTCGGCATGATCTGGGTGGTGAACCCGAGGCCGCGCGCGGCTTGCTCGAGCGCCGAAACCACCCCTGGTGGAAAAGTGACCGGTATCCCGGCGGCATTTTGCTCGAAGCCGATCGTCACGCCGCGCGACTCCGCGATCCGATCGGCGGCCTCGCGGATTGCGCCGATCGTCTCCAAGATCAGCAGGGAGTCGGTGCCGCGCACATCGAGCCAGAGTTCGACGCGACCGGGAACGACGTTCAGCGCGCCCGGTTCGGCGGTGATGCGGACAGCGGTGGCGACGATATTCTCAGCGGTGCGCGCGAGGCCGGCCTGCTCCGTCGCCAGGATCAACTCGGCGGCGGCGCAGAGCGCGTCACGTCGCAGGCCCATCGGCGTCGCCCCGGAATGATCGGCCGCGCCGTTGATCGTGATCCGCACGCGCGTGGCCGCCGCAATCGCCGAGACGATGCCGATCTGCGTACCGGCATCTTCGAGTCGCTTGCCCTGTTCGATGTGCAGTTCGAGGTAACCCGCCAGATCACGTCCACCGGCCCGCGTTGGCATCTCCTGCGCCGCCTCCTGCGACAGGCGATCGGCCAAACCGAACTGCTCACCTTCCTGTTGGAGGTCGGCCAGGGTCAATTCGCCGCTGAAGAACTGGCTGCCGATCCGGCCCGACGGGAAGCGGCTCGGTTCCTCGCAGCGCCAGACAACCACTTCGAGCGGGCGGGCGAGTTCGACACCCGCCGCGCGGATCGCCTCGATCGTTTCGAGCGCGGCGACGAGCCCCAGGCGTCCATCGTACTTGCCGCCGTTCGGCACGGTGTCGAGATGGGAACCGGCGGCGAACGGGGAGACACCGGGATGGTTCTGATCGGTCGAACCGAAGAGATTGCCGATCGCGTCGCGCGTGACCGTCAAGCCCGCCTCGCGCATCCACGACGCGAACAGGGCGTTCGCTTCCGCCTCCTCGTCCGAGAACCCGAGGCAGGTGATCCCACCATCGGGCTGCGCGCCGATCTGCGCGAGGAGCGCGAGGCGAGACAGCACCCGACCGACATCGATCGCCTCCGCCACCCTACGCGCGGCTTCCGGTAGCACCCCTGGCTGTCCTGCCTCGTGCATGGTTCTCCCCTCCCTCATGCGACACCAACAACGGCTCTATGGTATCACCCATCAGCGATGCAGGTCCGTTGACGGGGATGCGTTCCGGATGCGTTACAATGGCAGCACCAAGTGACCGACTGTTCCGCCATAGGGGGCATCATGGCGACCGCTCAACAACTGATGACGGCGGAAGAGCTATTGCTCCTCCCCGATGATGGGTTTCGCACGGAACTGGTGCGTGGAGAGTTGAGGCGTATGTCTCCGGCCAGCCAAAAACATGGGCGCCTCGGTGCCAGGGTGACCGGGCCACTTGAGCGCCATGTTGACACGCATTCCTTAGGTGCCGTCTTTGTCGCGGAAACCGGTTTTCGCGTGTCTAGTTCCCCCGACACTGTGCTTGCGCCAGACGTGGCATTTGTGCGTCAAGAACGTATCGACGAGGTTGGCGACATCGAAGGGTATTGGCCCGGTGCGCCCGATCTCGCCGTCGAGGTCGTCTCACGCCATGATCTGTACACCGAAGTCGAGGAGAAAGTGATCGACTGGCTCGATGCGGGCGCTCGGATGGTCGTCGTGGTCAACCCGCGTAAGCGCACCGTGACCGTTTACCGGTCGCTCACCGCGATCACGATCCTGACCGAACGGGATACGCTCGATGGCGGCGATGTCGTGCCGGGTTGGTCGCTGCCCGTTCACGACATTTTCCGATAATTGCCCCGGACGGGTGCTGCGCCCAGCCTCGCGCCGACCCAGCGCTGCTCCATGGACGATAGGCGGTCGGTGAACCCGGAGATGGTCATGTCGGAGGGGGTTGACGTCGGCGATTTCACGCTCGACTTGCCGTCGGCCTTCATCGAGCACAACCAGGAAGCTGCCGTCTGGCTGCGGGCGCTCCCGGCGTTGTTGGCACGCCTCGCGGCGCAATGGTCGCTCACCCTTGCGCCGCCATTCCCTTCGATCGCGATCAACTATGTCGCGCCCGCCACACGTCCAGACGGCGCGCCGTGCGTGCTGAAGGTGAGTCGGCATATCGAGGATACGCGGTACGAGATCGCGGCTCTACGCCTGTGGGATGTTGAAGGTGCAGTTCGGCTCTTAGCGGCTGATGCAGAGCGCGGTGCGCTCGTCATCGAACGGTTCATGCCGGGTACGGAGCTGACCGATATTGCCGACGTGGATGATGATACCGCCACCGGGATCGCCGCTCGGGTGTTGACGAAACTCTGGCGTCCGGCACCGACCGTTCACGAACTCTGCCCGCTCGATCGCTGGTGCGCGGCATACGATCGGAATCGCGACGCGTTGAGCGGCGGCGTCGAAGGTTTCCCCAGTGGGCTATTCCTGCATGCCGATGCGCTGCGACACGAACTGTTGGCGTCGACCGTGACGCCGACAGTGCTGCACGGCGATCTCCATCACCATAATATCCTCGCTACAGGGCGCGCCGAATGGCTGGCGATCGACCCGAAAGGGCTGGTCGGGGATCCCTGCTTCGACGTCTGCCAGTTTTTTCGTAATTCTCATTCCATGCCTCCTACCGTCAATCGTCGCCGCCTGGATCGTTTCTGCGCCGACCTGGGTCTCGACCGGGAGCGTGTGAAGGGATGGTGCCTCGTCCATTCGGTCCTCGACGCCTGTTGGGACTTCGAGGATGGCAATTCCTGGGCGCGTGCTATCGCCTACGCTGAGGAGACGCAGACATTTTGAGCTATAACCACGCGCTATTAGTTGTTTTGTCTAGCCTTGCTCTGCGGGACACCCTTGACAGGTGCTGTTATACTGAGGCCGGAAGTTCGGCAATGAGCAGGACGAGTACGTCGGAGCGCGGCAGACAGCAACGAGGGGCCACCGGCTGAAAGCCCCCCGGCCAAGCGGATGACCGAACGCCCCCTGTGAGCCGGTTCCTCAACGCCGCGCGACGCGCGGTCAGTAGGGAACCCCGGTGGCCACCGTTATCGGCGCGAATGAGGGAACCCCGGCCACCGGCTTTGGGTTCTGAATTCGGGTGGTACCACGAAAGTAACCTTTCGTCCCGTTGCGGACGAGGGGTTTTTTGCTTTAAGCGCGCAACTTGGTTGCTACGATGAGAACGGTGCGGATCTGGCCGTGTCGAGTGCGACGGGTGTAACGGAGGCTGGTATGGTGGCGGTAACAGGATCGATGAACGGGACGGATAGCGGGGCGCGATTCCTTTCCCGGCGGGCCACCGCCTGGGTCGCCGCTGCCGCCGCTGCCGAGCCCACCGCCGCCGTGCCCGTGCTCGACCTCGCGGCTGATGAGGTCGAGCGCCCTGCCGCTCCGCACATCATCGAGGCGACCGTCGCGGCGCTCGATCGGGGCGAGACCCACTATACCGACCGGACGGGGATCGCGCCGCTCCGGGCGGCGGTGGCGGCGCGGTTCGGCACCCTGGATGATCTGTCATATGAGCCGAAAGGTGAGGTGCTGATCTGCGGCGGCGGTCGCGAGGCGCTCTTCGTCGCCACGCAGATGCTGATCGAGCCGGGCGACGAGGTCCTGGTGGTCGAGCCCGCGCCTGTGGCCTATGCCGAGGGGGTGCGTTTGGCGGGCGGTATCCCGATCAACGTGTCGACGCTGGCCGAGGAGGGTTTCGCCCTGAAAGCCGAGGCGGTGCGTGCGCGGATCACGCCACGTACCCGCGCGCTCCTCTTCGGCTCACCGGCGACGCCAACCGGCGGCGTGACGACCGGGGCGGATCTGGAAGCGCTTGCCGGGGTGGCACGGGCCTACAATCTGCTGGTGATCTGGGACGAAACATTCCGAGAATATACCTACGGTGGCGCGGAGCAGGCGAATCTCGCCGCGCTGCCCGGTATGCGTGAGCGGACGGCGATCGTCGGTTCATTCTCGGCGCGCTACGCCATGTCCGGCTGGCGGGCGGGGTACGTTGTGGGGCCAGCCACGCTGATCCGCCCGGTCACGCTGATGAAACAGGCGCTGACGATCTGCTCTCCCGCACCGTCGCAGTGGGCGGCGCTCGCCGCACTCGATGGCCCGCAGGATGAGGCCGATGCCGCCGTGCGGGAAATCGCCGCGCGCCGCATGGCGGCGATCACCGTTCTCGATCGCCTTGGATTACATTGCGTCGGTGCCGGCTCACCGTTCCTCTGGTTCGACGTGCGGGCGCTTGGCGCGAGCGGGCGGGCGTTCGTTGCACTGGCGGCGCGGGAGGCGGCGGTCGGTTTGCGCGCGGGCGAGGATTTCGGTGGGAGCGGTAACGGCTGGGTGCGCCTGACGCTGAATGCGCCTGCCGACACCTTGACTTCGGCCCTCGGGCGACTGGCACCGCTGGTGGGGCGGTTACGCGCAGGATGTGGGTACAAGGGGGATTGCTAAGATGGTTGTCGCGACACCAGCGTTCCTCGATGAGCGCGATCACCTGATGTCCCTCGCCTCCGGGCTCGATGGGGTCATCTCTCTCGGGCTTGGCGACCCCGATCATGCGACACCGCCGCATATCGTCGAGGCGGCGAAGGCGGCATTGCGCGATGGGCGCTGCAACGGCTACACCGATCCCGCCGGGCTGATCGAACTCCGCCGCGCTATCGCGGCCAAGCTGCGGCGCGACAATAATTTCGAGGCCGATCCCGAGACGGAGATCACCGTCACGACCGGTGGGCAGGAAGGGCTGTTCCTGCTCATCCAGTGCCTGCTCGATCCGGGCGATGAGATCCTGGTGCAAGACCCGCGGTATAGCTCATACGATGAAGCGATCCGGCGGGCGGGCGGTGTTGGGGTGGAGTTACCGACCTGCGAGGCCGACGGGTTCGATCTCGACCCGGCGGTGGTCGCCGCGCGGATCACGCCGCGCACGAAGGCGATCCTGCTGATCACGCCGGGTAATCCGTCCGGGTCGGTGATCTCGCCGGATAATTTGCGCGCGATTGCCGCATTGGCAATCCAGCATGACTTGGTGGTCATCGCGGACGAGATCTACGAGAAATACGTCTACGAGGACGCGCGGCACCTCAGTCTCGCCTCATTGCCGAGTATGCGCGGTCGTACGATCACCCTCAACGGTTTCTCGAAGACCTATGCGATGACCGGCTGGCGTCTCGGCTACGTGGTCGCGCCACCGGCGTTGACGACGGCGATCCGCGCCCTGAAGGGGACGGTCAGCATCTGCGCGCCGGTGCCGTCGCAATGGGCGGGCGTGGCCGCGATGGAAGGGCCGCAGGATTGTGTCGAGTTTTTCCGCACCAGCTACGATGAGCGTCGCCGCGCGCTGATGGCGGCGCTCGATGACTGCGGCTTCACCTACGGGTACCCGCGCGGGGCGTTCTACATCTTTGCCAATACCTCCTCGACCGGGATCCCGGCGTTCGAGCTGGCGCACCGCTTGCTCCTGGAAGGGCGGGTGCTGGTGTTCCCCGGGACCGGGTTCGGCGAGAACTGGAAAGATTACTTGCGCTTCTCGCTGCTGCAGCCGACGCCGATCCTGCTCGAAGCGCTCAATCGCTTGCGGCGCGTGCTGGGCGCGGCGTAGCCACCAGGCAAGGGTATTTGCAGACAACGTCGGGGGGCGAGGTGATCGTCCCCCGACGTTGTCCTTTTTCGCCCTGCGTTGCCCGAGCTATGACTCCGCGGCTCTTCGCTGCCAGGCGCTGTAGCAGTTAAAGGTCGCGTATTCGCGTATTCCGGGCAGCCGCGTGCCCAGGTCGAGGAGGCGCGCGAGGGAGTGTTCGCTGACGTTCGTGCGGAAATATGTCGCGGTGAGCCCGCTCGATCCCATGATACCGGTGAAGCGCGCGAGGGTCATCCGATTCAGCCCGCCGATGATCGCACTGTAATGCTCGACCGGATCGTTCGGGAAGAAGCGCCGTCGCTCGCGCATGATGGTGCGCTCAGGGAAGAGGAGATGCGCCCAGGGCAGGCGGGTCATGTAGCTGATATGCCCGCCATAGGGCGACTTCCAGAGCGGACCGAACCCAATGGCGATACGCCCCTCGGGTGCCAGATGCGGCAGGAGTGCGGGGACAAATCGTTCCGGTTCGGCATAATGCTCGAAGCTGTCCTTCGACACGATCAGGTTGAATTGCCCATCGTCGAGCTCGTTGAAGTCGGTGATCGTCCTGAATGTCACGCGCCGGGTAAGGGCAGCATAGTCGGCGGCGAGGGTGCGCTGCGCGAAGGTGACGCGGCGGGCGTCGATGTCGACACCAACTACCCGCCGTGCCCCCCCGAGGGCAAGGGCGATGGCGGTGCTGCCGAAACCGCAGCCGAGATCGAGGACCGTCTTATCGCGGTAATCGAGCTGCCCGGCGAAGCGCCGCACGAATTTCTCGGTCTGCCCGAAACCGTCGCGGAAGTACGTCTCGTCGTGGTCGGCGGGGCGCACGGGGTGGCGCGTGGCGATCAGGTGCAAGAGCTGCTGTGTCCAGTCGATCCGTGCGTCATCGCGGCTCGTGCCTCGGGGGGAATTGATTTGTCCAGCACTACCCATCTAGCTGTCCTCAGGCTTTCCTCAAACCGCGCGCGGCTCAATCAGCCGCTTCACTGGTGTGGGGGATCACGGTTCGCGGTCGGACCGCATCGTAGATACCGAGGTAGGCTTGTTGTTGGACCGCCCAGCGATACTGCGCGTTGTGGGCCGTGGCGTTAGCGGCCTGCTGGCGGGCGCGGGCCGGATCGTGCGCCAGCGCGATGATCGCGTCGGCCAGAGCGTCGGCATCGCCGGGCGGGAAGTAGCTGACCGTCCCTTCCGGGAAATACTCCTCAAATGTCGGCCAGCGCGCGACGACGGCGGGTACCCCGACCGTGACATATTCGACCAGCTTGTTCGAGAGCATCAGGTCGCAGAGCATCCCGACGTAGCCGACATCGGCGCGGGCGAGCGCGTCGAGGAGTTCGCCCTGCGGCGCGAAGCCACGGAAGACGACGCGGTCGGCGACGCCCCGTTCGCGGGCGCGCGCTTCCAGGGCGGCGCGGTATTCCCCCTCGCCAAAAATCTGGCAACGAACATTCGGCAGCGCCGCCGCGATCTGCGGCAAGGCGTCGATCAGGATGTGGACGCCGTACCGTTGTAGCAATACGCCGTGGGTCACGATCTCGAACGGGTCATCGGCCTGGCGTGCCGGTTGTATGGGGCGGGGCCGGAAGATCGCTTCGTCGGCGCTGTTGAGGACCACGGAGACTTTGTCTGGGGCGACCCCGCGACCGATCACCGCGCGCCGCGCCGCGCCTTGCGTCACGATTACCCGATCGGCGAAAGTCGCGCTGATCCGCTCGGCGGCGGCGAGCAAGCGCACGACCGGATGCTGCGATGAGACCCCCTTGATATGGGCGAAAAGCTCGGGCATATTGTCGAAGATGTAGAGATGGATCGGCACACCCAAAAGCTTCGGCACCAGAGCGCTGAAGACGAGCAGATCGGGCATGTTGTCGACTTCGACCGCGTGGAAGCCCAGCTTTCGCTGCAGCGCCGCCACCTTAAACAAGGCGCGGATGGCGAAGCTGCCGTACTCGCGGGCATAGCGCAGGGCGTTGCCGCGCCGGTGCTCGACAGGCAGGCGGTGGACCGTCACCCCGCCGATCTCCTCGCGCGGTGCCTGACCTCGACGCCGCAGGGCGACGACGTGGACGGCGTAACCCGCGCGCGTCAACGCTTCGGCATCGCGCCGGACATGGCTATCGGGATAATAATTGTGCCGGACGATGCAGATCGCCGGACGCTGCTCAATTTTCATGTTCCACCACCCGCTTGTCGAGT
>DATCMP010000855.1:0-11386 GCA_036563365.1 Thermomicrobiales bacterium | reverse complement strand
GGGCGTAGGCCCCGTCGGCGGGTATTGTCGTCGGGGATGGGGGGCTCGAGTAGGGCGAGCAGCGAGGCGCGCAGCTGATCGCCGGTGAGGTCGCGATCGATCTGCCCATCGTGCGAGAGGGAGATGCCGCCGGTTTGCTCGGAGACGATCACCGCCACCGCGTCGGATTCCTCGCTGATCCCCAAGGCCGCGCGGTGGCGCGTGCCGAATGAACCGGGGAGTTCCCCTTCGGAGAGGGGCATGATACAGCGCGCGGCGACGATCCGGTCGGCGCGCACGATGACGGCCCCATCATGCAACGGGGAATTCTTGAAGAAGATGTTGATCAGCAGCTGCCGCGTCAGGGTCGCGTCGAGCCGGACACCCTTATCGGCATATTCTTGCAGTCCGGTTTCGCGCTCGATCACGATCAGCGCCCCGATCCGTTGTCGCCCGAGCGAGACACACGCACTTACCATCTCCTCGATCGCCGCCGCCCCGGGATGGGGATGCTCTGCATTAACGAACGGGAGGCTAGCCCAGTTGCCGGTATGGCCGAGTTGTTCCAAGGCGCGGCGGAGCTCGGGCTGGAAGATGATCGGGATGGCGAGGAGGAGGGCGGGGAGGGCGCTCCGCAGCACATACCGCAGGGCGTTGAGCGGCAGGATCGTGCTGATCACCACCAGCAGCACGATCAGAATGATCGCACCACGAATCAGCGGCACGGCGCGCGTACCCTGCGCGACGGTCAGCAACCAGAAGAAGATCGCCGCGACCACGATGATATCGAGGGCCGCGGCTAGATTGAGCCGAGTAGCGAGCCAGAAGAGATCAGGCATGCAACTCCCTTGCGAGCGAGCGGGGAGGTGGACCTTTTCCCTTATTCTACCATCCCGAACGCAGGCGGGACGGCGTACATGGTCTGATCTGCGGCGGTACGGCGATATTGGTCGATCTCTCGGGACCCCTATGGGCTACATGCCGACCCGATGCTCGCGCGCGAGCATCGCCATCGCCGCTTGCTTCGCCTTCGCGACGGGATTGTCCGGGGTGAGGCGCACGAGGCGCCGGTAGACCCGTTCGGCCTGGGCGTACTCGCCGACGGACGCGAGTGCCTCGCCGAGTTGCCCGTATGATTCGGCATCGCGCGGATCGAGGACGATCACCTGGTGCAGTGCGGCGATCGTCTCCTGTACGCGACGGGCCTCCCAGAAGCGGCGGGCAATGGCGCGCTGTTGGTCGGCAGCATCTTTCTGCCGTCCGCCTTGCAGCAGGCAGTTGATGTACGCCTGGCGCAGCGTGACATTGTCCGGCGCGAGGGCGAGGACGCGATCGTAGTAGTCGTAGGCCCGCTCCTGCTGGCCGAGCATCCAGACGGTGTCGGCTGCCTGGCGGAGGGCGTCGGCGGCCTCGTTCGGTCGCCCCGCGCGCTGATGGATCGCGGCGATTTGATCGAGTTCGAGCATCGCCTCGTCCGGGCAACCGCGCTTCAGATAGCGCTCGACCAGATGGGCCTTCACCGTCAGGTTCTCGCCCGCCAGCGTGGACATCTGATGCAACGTCTCGATCATCGCGTCGAGTTTGCCCGTGTTCAGCTCGCGCGTGGACAGATCGTCCAATTCATCGAGCGCCTGGCCGAGGCGACCTTGCTCATTGTAGAGGACCGCGAGGCGGCGGCGGATCGTGGCGTCGTCGGGGAGGTCGGCCTTCGCCGCTTCGAGGACGATGATCGCGTTGTCGAGTTTGCCCGCTCGCATCAGGCTCTCGGCCAGATCGACGTGGAGTGCGCCGACCGAGAGTGGCACCCCGAAGAGTTTTGTGCTGTCAACGAAGGTACGTACCCGCTCGTCGCGCAGCAGATCGGCCGCGTGCTGTAGCCACTGGCGCTCGTTCGGGCCGTCGCCGAGCGCGCCATAGCCCTGGCGCAGGCCATAGGCCAGGACGAAGCGGACCGGTGGCTTCAACCCCTGGGTGCCGCCGCCGGATTGCCGTAACTCTTCCAGGTGCCGCACGGCGACCTTCGGCTCGTCGCAGGCGAGCGCGACCAGCCCCGCCGAAACCTGCACGTTGCCCCGTCGGCTCTGCTCCAGGTTCTTGAGGGTCGACTCATAAAGGTTGAGGCATTCCGCCCGGATGGCGGCATCGCGGGTCCGGAGCGCGGCGGTTAGCGTTTCCAGCGAAGGCCAGTGGATCGTCCCTTCGATCAAGGTCAACGCCACGTTTGCCCCGGCGACCGCCACGGCATCCTGGCGGTCGCGCCGTAGCAACGCCTGACACTGGGCGAGCGCGCGATGCGCGTTCCCCGAGCGCAGGTGCAGGCGGGCCGTCAGCCGGACGCCGACCGGGCCGTTCGGCAGGTGACGCAGGAGTTTTTCGGCGTACTCCAGCGCGAGATCTTCTTTCCCTTGCGCTTCCGCCTCATCGACCAGGGCGCGCACATCGTCGCTGAGGTCCGGGCTCTCATTCGGGTCTTGCGCGAAGTAAAGGTCGGCCATCATGATCCGCGCCTGGAGATTGTGCGGATCGAGCGCGCCCAGGAGGCGATGGACCTGTAAGACGTCGGTCACCTGGCCGCGCTGACCATAGAGCTGGATCAGGTGCTCGCATTTGGTCGCCGCTTCGAGTCGCCGTCCCTGGCGGGCGTACGCTTCCGCCAGTCGGAGATGGATCGGCAGGTAATCCGGCGCGAGGACCATCGTCTGGAAACAATCATCGATAACGGCGTCGAGATGCCCGAGTGCGAAGTCCTCCGCCGAGCGCGACAGCAGGACACGCACCTCGGCGGGCTGGGCGCTCTCGCCGGGCAAGGGGATGGTCGGTTTGAGATCGATCGGGGTCAGCGCGAAGAGGGGCGTCTGCGTCATCGTGAGGGTGACCGTCTCGTCCCCCCGCGAACCGCCAGCGCCGATACTCTGTCCGTTGCGACCGAGGAGCATGCTGGCCGGTGCCTTGGGCTTCGCCGTTTCGAGCGGCCCGGTCGCGCGGCGGTAGACGGTACGCAGGCGACCGGTGGTCGTCTGAGCGCGATCGTTCGAGGTCTGCTGCGCCTGTTGCGCGCGTTCTTCTTCTTCGGCCTGTTGCTTCTCCGCCGCCGCGATATAGTCGTTCTCCGCCTGCTTGTCTGCCGCCGCGCGGATGCTCGCGGTGGCGGCGGGCGGCACGCTCAGGCCGTGGGAACTGAGGAAGTCCGCGAGGGTTTTGTTCAAGGCGTCGGCGCGCTCGGTATTGTCGAGCGAGGTATGCGTATCGATCGCCACCTGCAAGACGTGGCTGACTTCGGCCACCTGCTCCTGCGGGATCCGATCGAGGGCGAGGCGGCTGACCGAGCGATCGAAATGCTCCCCCGCCGCCGCGAGATTGCCGAGCGCCAGCTGACATTCGCCGCTGGCGTAGTGCGCCGAGGCACCGTACTCCGGCGAGTCGAGACAGCGTTGCAGGAGGGTGAGGGCGTCTTCGTAGAGGAGTTGCTGCTTGTAGAGGATCGCCAGGTTGTAGCAAACCTCGACGGTGGCGAACCCGGCGAGCAATGCTTCTTCGTAGGCGTTGACCGCCCCATCGAGATCGCCGGTATCCTCTAAGTCGGTCGCACGCTCGATGATCTGGCGCAGTTGCGCTTCTTTCTCACCGGTGAGGGCGGCGGTCTCTACTTTGGCGATCATCCGTTGCTCCCGCTCTTGATGCCCGAAAGTCGCGTCGCGCCGAGGGCTTGGCGCGGGCGGTCGGAATAATTCACGCGCGAGTTGACCAGGGGCCACTCGCGCAGGTTCATCTTTGAGTATAGGGAGGGTGACAATGGCCCACAAGGCGGCAGCGTAGTACTTTTGCCCGGTACGGTGGCAGTATTTCGTCCCGCGCCCGGCTGGGAACGCCGGCAGGAGCGCCGAGCCGGGTCTGGGTAAGGTAAGGCGGCGTCTTAGTAGGGGTTGCCGGGCCGCGCGTTGGGGCGTCGCGCCGGACGCGCGGTGGGGCTGATCGCGCCGATCGCCCGACCGCGGAGCCGGTAATCCGGCGCATCGATCGGTACATCTTGACAGAGCCCGCCATCGAGCAGGCGCGAGACGATCCGCTCATCGATCTGGCTGAAATCGTGGTTCGTGGTGACGACCGTGCTGAGGCGCTCGTTGTAACGGTGGTTGAAGATCTGGAAGAGTTTTTCCTTCGCCCAGGGGGTCGCATTCTCGGTGCCGAGATCGTCGAGGATCAGGAGTGGCACATCGCGGACATCCTGGAAGCGCTGGTCGTAGGTCACGCCGTTGGTGGCCGCCGGATTGAACGCGGCGCGCAGATGGTCGAGGAGGTCAGGGACGATCGTGAAGAGTGCCCGCCCGCCCTGGTGATTGATGTAGTAGTTGGCGATCGCCGCCGCGAGATGCGTTTTGCCGGTGCCGCACTTGCCCATCAGGAAGAGCCACGGCTTGCCGAAGCCGTGGGGATCGGCGGCGTAGCGCACGGCGGTGGCGCGGGCATCGGCGATGTCGGCGTTGATCCCGGGATCGAAGTTCTCGAACGTCTTGCCCTCGAACGCGCCGAGATTGCCGATCCGCAGCAGCTCCTCGTGCTTCCGTTCCTCTTGTTCGAGCAGGCGACACTGGCAGGGGATCAACTGGCCGAAGCGGGGGTCGGTGACCGGCACGTTGAGGCGCAGGAAGCCTGCATCCCTACAGATCGGGCAGATCGGCACTTCGGGTGGGATTACCACGCCAGCGCCGGTACCTTTCGGGATCGAACGTTCCAGTGCTTTGAGTACGTCCCCGATGCTCCTCATCTGCACCCCTCCGGCCATCGGTGGCCCACTTCTCCAGGATCGCCCGAATATAGCGCCAGTTGCGCTTGTTGTAGCTGACCGCCTCGCTGAACGCCTCTTCGATCCAATCGAACGGATACCGCTCGGTCGCCTCGATCAGCTGGTCGGCGATGATCGGCGTCAGCAGGCCCACGTTCTGCTCGTAGAGCCGGAAGACATTCGGCCTTTCCGGCTCGATGATCGGCGGCAGGGTATCCGGCTGCGACAGCGGCGGCGGCGGCACGGTGACGCCACGGACCATCTTGCCCAGCGTCTCGCGATTCCGAGGGGTATTGAGCAGATACCAGGAACCCCCACGTTCGTTCGCGCCTTCATCGCCCGATCTTGCCATAAAGCGTAGCATAGTCCCACGGCTGACGGCCAGTTCCAGCCCGCGATTGATACTGTCGTCGGGTTCCTTCGGCGAGCCGAGGCGTTTGAGACTGGCGCGCAGCGCCGGGTGCCGATAGATCGTCTCCTCGGCGAGGGGTGCATCGTAGCCGCCCGCCTCTGACAGGAGATCGAAGAGGCAGAGGGTCACCTTCAACTCGACCACATCGGCGATTTGCGGCAGCACCTCATCGACGAAGACGCGCGGGATCTGGAGCGACGGTTCCTCGCTGGTGAGGAACCCGCCGAAGCGCCGGGTCATAGCCGATCTCCGGGTGCGTGCGGACTGTGGAATGCGGCACGCAAAATAAGTGAGGCTTGTGCCGCCGCGAGAATGCGGTCCTCCAGCGTGTCCCAGGGTCGAACGGGCAGCGTGGGAAGGTCGCGACGCTCGGCTTCACGCCGGAGCCATTCACTGTACTGCCAGTTCTTCCGCGCGTGCGCCGTGTCGATGCGCCCTGCCATGCGGGTCTGCATGTTTTGGTGGATCACTCGCTCCTCGGGCTCGTAGAGGAAGATGACACGCACCCAGCCGCTCTCGGCGCGATGTCGTACGGAGGGGCACTCGAGAAGGGCGGGCAAGATACCGTCGCCCTCGAAAACCGCCGGGTTGCGCTGGTCCACATGATTCTCGATCACGACCTCAATCGCGGACGAGAGTGACGTGCCAACCTCGACCAGACTTCCTGGCCCATCGAAGTTCGGGGCGAGCGCGGAATCGGGACTGGGAACGCCGCTTCGCTCGAACTCGAGCCGGAAATCGTCTACCTGGAGCCAGGGTACGCCGAGGCGCTGGCCGAGACGCATGGCGACGGTCGATTTGCCGATCCCCGATGCGCCCCCGAGCGGCAAGATGCGCCAGCCGAGCGCCCCGAGGTCGAACTGTGTCGTCACGTCTAGTATTCCGCTTCGCGGTAAAGTTCGAGGTCGGCGAAGCGGGTCGTTTTCTCGAAGAAGCGGAGGTTAACGACGCCGAGCGGGCCGTTGCGGTGCTTGGCGATGTGCAGTTCGGCCAGCCCCTTCTTCTCCGTCTCGGGGTCGTAGAGCTCTTCGCGGTAGATGAAGGTCACCATGTCGGCGTCCTGCTCGATCGAGCCGGACTCGCGGAGGTCGGAGAGCATCGGGATGTGGCTCGATCGGCTCTCGACGCTCCGGGAGAGTTGCGCCATCGAGAGGACCGGGACGTTCAGCTCGCGGGCCAGCCCCTTGAGGCCGCGCGAGATTTCCGAGACTTCCTGCACACGGTTGTCGCTGCGCTTGCTTCCCTGCATCAGCTGGAGGTAGTCAATCTGCACGAAGTCGAGCCCGCGCTCGGCCTGGAGGCGGCGGGCCTTCGAGCGCAACTCCATGATCCCGATGCCGGGGGTGTCGTCGATGAAAATCTGCAACTCGGAGAGCTTGCCGAAAGCGCGGGAGATACTTTCCCACTCCTCGTCGTTGATGTGGCCCAGGCGCAGGCGGTGGGAGTCGATCCCCGTCTCCATCGAGAGGAGGCGCTGGACCAACTGCTCGGCGGGCATCTCCAGGTTGAAGATCGCCACGACCTTCCCGGCCAGGGCGGCGTTATAGGCCAGCCCGAGGCTGAAACTCGTCTTACCGACACCGGGACGGGCGGCGAGGATGATTAAGTCGCTCTTCTGGAAACCGCCGGTGAGCTGATCGAGATCCTGGAAGCCGGTCGGGATACCGACGACCTCGCCGCGATGCTGCTGGAGGAAGTCGAGCTTGTCGAAATACCCTTCCAACACCTCGGCGATCGAGACGAAGTCGCGACCGGTGCGCCCCTGGGCGACCTCGTGGATCGCGCGTTGGGCCGCATCGAGCGCCTCATCGGTTTCCATGCGCTCGTTGTAGCCGATGTTGACGATCTGCGTACCCGCGCTGATAATCCGGCGCAGCGTCGAGGTGCGCTCGACGACGTGACCGTAATATTCGACGTGGACGGCGGTCGGGACGCTGCTGATGAGGCGCGTCAGGGTGGTGATGCCACCGACGTTCTCCAACTCATCGCGCCGATCGAGCTCGGCGGCGACGGTCAGGAGGTCGGGTGGCTCACGGCGGTTGTAGAGATCGAGGATCACCCGATAGACGGCGGCGTGGGTGCCGCGATAGAAATCTTCGGGCTTGAGCGTGGAGGCGACGCGGATGATCGCGTCGCGGTCCAGCAGCAGCGCCCCGAGGACGGATTCCTCTGCCTCCAGATTATGGGGTGGCAGCCGATCGATCGCCTGCACGAACCTCTCCTCCGGGGCGCTGCTGCTGGACCGCGCGTCGCGCGGTGGGCCTCGCGGCCCACGCCCCTATTCTGCTGACTCGTCTTCGTCGCTGGCGACTGTTTCGTCCGCTGCGGCCTCAGTTGTCTCGTCTGCGGCGACTTCCTCGCCACCTTCGGCCATGACCACCGCAGTGATCTGCGGCTTCAAGCGACCGACGAGGTTGATCGTCACCGCGTGCTCGCCAACGATATGGATACCGTTGCCGGTATCGACCTTGCGGCGGTCGATCTCCTCGCCAAGCTGCCTGGTCAGTTCCTCGGCGATGTCGGCGTTGGTCACCGAGCCGAAGAGTCGCCCGGTCTCGCCGGCGCGGGCGGTGAAGGTCAGGCGCATCCCCTGAATGCGGTTGGCAAGGGACTGCATCGCGACTTCCTGCTTGGCGATCCGGCGCTGCTCGGCGGCCTGCTGCTCCGCCACCTGCTTGATCATCCCTGCGGTGGCCGCCTTGGCGAACCCCTTCGGGATCAGGTAATTGCGCGCGTAGCCGGGCTTAACTTCCTGCAGGGTACCTGCCGCACCAAGCTTCTCGACATCCTGGGTCAACACGATCTTCATAGCGGGCCTTTTCCTCCAAACCTCGGTGTCGTTCCGAGTCTGTTTCGCTGACATTCCCGGCCCCTCTGGCCCGGTCGCGTCAGTGCCAATCGCGGGTCGTAGCGGCACGGTCGTGTTGACGATCCGTGCGCTCACCCGCTGTGGATCCGTTCATGGCGGTGTACGGACACCCGGCGTTGCCATACTATAGCGGGCCGCACACCGTTTGACAAGGACATAGCCGCATGAAAACGGGATACATCCAAAACCGCGCCCAATTGTAGTATATGATCGCGATTCGTCCCACCGTGCGGCAGCTTTTGCCCGAAGTAGCCGCGTAGGGTTCAGCGGCCAGCTAGCGCCCGCAAAACCTCACGCATAAACCCTGAATCTTCCCCTCCTTTTCGCGAACACCGGTTTGACGGCACGCCTCCGTTCTGTTAGCCTCTATGCATAACTGAATTGTCGGTGGTGAGGCGTGCCAGGTATCGGAGCGCGATACTGGACACGTCGAGCAGGGGAAGTCCGGTGTGAATCCGGCGCTGTCCCGCAACTGTGAAGCGACGAACGGCCACGAGGGTGCGCGTCGCGAAGCCAGGGTACCTGCCTCCATCAGTGCTGAAGCCGTCGAGAGAACGGGCGCAGGCAGTGTTGTGGGCGAAAGTCGCCGCAACGCCCCTCTTCCGTCCCCCCGTTCGGGGGGACCGTGCGTTAAGGGTTATCGCCATACCCTGCCCTTGCCCTCCTCTCTCGTCTTGCCGATGCCGAGTCAGCACCGGGCCGAGTTCCGGTCGCCGGTGCCAGTTGTCGCAGGATGAGGGGGCAGAGGGTGAGACGACGGGGTATGATACGACCGCTGACTTGGGTGCTGGCGACCGTCCTGGTGTTCATGTTGGCCGCATGCGGTGCCAGCTCACCCGCGCCGACGCAAGCGCCGCAACCGACCGCCGCGCCCACTCGCGCCACCAGCGCAGCCGCCGCCGCGGCGACAACCGCGCCCGTCGCAACCGGCACCCGCGCCGCGACGAGTGGCGCGAGTATGACGCCCGCAGCCGGGGCCACCGCCTCGCGAGTCGCCTCCCCGGCAGCTACCGCCACGCGCGCGGTCGGATCGGCCACACCCGGCGCGACGCCGCGCGCGACCAGTTACCCGCTGACCGTGAAGGACGACGCCGGACGTTCGGTGACGTTGGCGCGACGCCCGCAGCGGATCATCTCCCTCGCGCCGAGTAACACGGAAATCCTCTTCGCGGTCGGGCTGGGCGAGTGGATCGTCGGCGTGGACACCTACTCGAACTACCCGCCCGCCGCGACGAGTAAGCCGAAGATCAGCAAATATTCTTCAACCGATCTGGAGCAGGTGGTCGCCGCCACGCCCGACCTGATCTTCGCCGCCGGCATCACCCGCCCCGACGTGATTGCCGCGTTCGAGGCGCGTGGGTTCGCCGTGATCGTCCTCAATCCCGCCGACGTGTCAGGGGTGTTAGACAACCTTTCCCTCGTGGGTCAGATCGGCGATGTCAACGCCGAGGCCGCGAGGGTTCGCGATGGGCTGGAGACGAGGCTCGCCGCGCTGACCGCAAAACTTCGCACCGCCACAACGAAGCCGCGCGTCTTCTTCGAACTCGATCCCGACCAATACTTCACCGTCGGGCCGAAATCGTTCGTCGATGATCTGATCACGCGGGCGGGTGGCACGAATATCGCCGCCGATGCGGGGACGCCATATCCGAAGCTGAGCCCCGAACAGATCATCCTCAAAGATCCCGAGGTGATTATCCTCAGCGATGAGATCGCCGGGGCGACCGTTGCGGCGGTGAAGGCACGACCGGGTTGGTCAGGGATAAGCGCCGTCAAGGGCGACCGGATCGTGGCGATCGATCCCGACCTCACCAATCGGCCCGGCCCGCGGATCGTCGATGCGCTCGAAACGTTGGCGATGGCACTGCACCCTGAGCTCTTCCGCTAGGCTGGCGGCTTATACGAACGGGGCGGCGATGCGAGCGGAGCGCGGCGGTCGAAGCAGGGCGGAATGGTGGCGTATGCCAGATACCGCTACGCCCCCGGGTGGCCCCCCTTCCGCGCCACGGGCTGCCGCACTCGTTGACTTCCGCCCGCGCGCTCGTTGGGCGATACTGGGGGCTCTGGCTCTGGCGACCGTGGCCGTGGCGTTGATCGCCGCGGCCTGGGGTTCGGTCCGTATCCCGGTCGAGACGATCGTGCGGATGGTAGCGTTGCGCCTGGGTCTGCCCGGTGCGGGTGCCGCGACGTGGCCCACCTCATGGGAGACGATCATCTTCACGATCCGCCTGCCGCGCGTTATCCTTGCCGGGTTAGTCGGCGCGTCGCTCGCCCTCTCTGGCGCGACCTATCAGGGGCTTTTCCGCAACCCGTTGGCCGATCCGTACCTGATCGGGGTCGCTTCGGGCGCGGCGCTTGGGGCGACTGCGGCGACCGTGCTGCGCCTGCCGCTCGCCTTCTATCGGTATGGCGCGACGCAATGGTGCGCCTTCGCCGGGGCGCTGCTCGCGGTGGCGTTCGTCTATGTACTGGCGCGGGTCGGCGGCACGACGCCGCTGACGACGTTGCTCCTCTCCGGCGTGGCGGTCAGCGCGCTCGCCTCGGCCGCGACCTCGTTCCTGATGTACTGGCACGGCGACAAGCTCCTGACCGTCTATGCCTGGCTCCTCGGCGGTTTCACAACAGCGTCCTGGTCGCAAACGTTCCAGATCGCGCCCTACCTGATCATCGGCACGTTGGTGATGGTGCCCGCCGCACGCCTGCTCGATGCGTTGCAGCTCGGCGAGGAGGGCGCGGCCACCCTGGGGATCGATGTGGAGCGCCTGAAGATCATCCTGGTGGTCGTGGCGACGTTCGTCACGGCGGCGGCGGTCTCGGTCAGCGGGCTGATCGGCTTCGTCGGCCTGATCGTCCCGCATATCGTCCGCCTCGTCTGGGGCGCGGGCCACCGGATGCTCCTGCCCGCCTCCCTTTTCGCAGGCGCGATCTTCCTGATCCTGGCCGATGGCTTGGCCCGCACCGCGCTCCGTACCGGCGAAATCCCGGTCGGGGTGTTAACCGCGCTCTGTGGCGCGCCATTTTTCCTCTTCCTGCTGCGCCGCAGTAAACCGCGGCTCTTTTAAGCGTGGGTGGTGGGATGATGGCGGCGCACGAGACGGCAACGGCGGGGATTCGGCTGCGCGACGTGCGTTTCGGCTGGGGCGAGCGGACGGTGTTGGGCGGTGTGTCGCTGGCCGTCGAGCCGGGTGAGTTCGTCGGCCTGTTGGGGCCGAACGGTTCGGGGAAAAGCACGCTGCTGCGCCTGATCGCCGGGACGCTGATGCCGAGTCGGGGCGATCTCGCCGTCGCGGGGCTGGTGCCCGGTCGCGCGACCCGCCGAGAGCTGGCGCGGCGGGTCGCCGTG
>DATCMP010000854.1:0-5245 GCA_036563365.1 Thermomicrobiales bacterium | reverse complement strand
GCTCGACACGATCCCACCCGCCCCCAATGCGCCGCCATCGGGCAGGGCGGTAAGACTCGCCGATAAGCGCACGGTGGTGAGATCACCGGTTCTTGTCCAAGTATCGCTCGTCGGATCGTAGAGCGCGGAGTCCTTGCTGAGATAGCCGGTAGTTTGGCCGCCCGCCACCAGTAGGCGTCCGCTGGCGAGGAGGATTGGCGCGGGAAACGCGGGCCAGCCAGGGGCGGCGGCGGGATACCACGACGCTGCCGCAGCGCTCGCATACATCGGCGCGGCGAAGATCGCGCTGCCGAGGAGTAGGCCGAGCAAGGCCAATACCGAGACCATACGCTGTCGTGTGCGGGTCACGCGCGGGATGCGGGGGGTGAACATGCGCGTCTCCGGTAGTTGCTCGATACGGACGCCGTATCGAGACAACATCATCCCAACGCCCTGACAAACGGCGCCGTATTTCGCTTTGTTTCCTCCCGGCTGGTGGTAATCGACGGTGCTTCGTCATCTGGTAGGGGATGATGTCAGCCCGTACCCGGTGCGCCCCGGCGGATGGTTGGCAATTGTGCGTCTGGCTTGTCGCCTTAATCCTCCCCGAATAGATCAGCGACCGCCGCGCGACCACGCGCTTGCTTTTCCTCGATCGTGCGCGCCGGTTGGCGACCGCCCATCGCGGCGAAGAATGCGGCATCGTAGGCGCGCGTGCGGAGAACCATCGGCATCGGGATGGCGTGGCCGAGGACGAGGCATTGCTGCTTCGTTTCCAGACTCGCCAGGACGCCCCGCCAGTGTGAGCGCCCGCCGATCCCGGTGAGGACCGCGTCGATGTCATGCTCCTCACTGAGCAGTCCGGTGATCTTCGTCCCGAGCTGCGACAGTACCTCCGCGTCGATCCCGCTCGGTCGCTGATCGACCACCAGCAGGGTCACGCTGTATTTCCGCATCTCGCGGGCGATCGTGCCGAAGATCGTCTGCCGGGCGACCGCCGGAGCGAGGAACTTGTGGGCCTCTTCGAGGACAATCATCAGCGGGTGAGGTTTATCCGCCACGTCGCGCGAGCCGTCGTACTTCAACACCTGATCGGTGTAGGCGGCGTGGATCCGCCGCGTCAGGATATTGGCGACGAGCATGTAATCGAGCAGGCGGCTGTGTCGCCCGAATTGCAGGACGACGTGCTCGCGGCGGCGCACCTGGTGGATCAAGTTCTCGATCGCGCTCAACGGCAGATGCGGCACGACGTAGGGGAGCTTTTGAAGCAAGCTGAGCTTTTGCTTCAACGCCCCGACCGCCCCCTCGTTCGCGCCGCTGCTGGCGCAGAACTCTTTGACCCCATCGCTGTCCATGTCGAGCAGCGCGGCGAGCCAGCGGTCGCGGAAGCGCGAGTGGAGGCTGTGCGCCGTCGCCGCGAACGTCGGCGTCAGGTTCAGTTCGTCGGCGAGCAGTTCAATGTCGTCGGGCTCTATCTGGTTCATCCCGATCTGCAACGTCGCGTCGAGCGCGTGCCTGCTCTGGTCGTTCGTATCGAGCGAGTAGACGTGGATCTGCGAGCCGAAGATGTCGCGCAGCCCGCGCAACTGCGCCCCGCCCTCGCCCTCCTTCTGCCAGGCATACTCCGAGTGCATGTCGAAGATCAGCGTCGAGGCCAGCCCCGCCTTGATCACGCCGCAGAGGAGGAGGCGCGTCAGTACACTCTTGCCGGTGCCGGATTGACCGAAGACGCCGTTACTCCGCTCGACCAGCCGCTTGAGATCGAGCGGGATCGGCTGATCCATCGTCAGTGGCGTGCCGAGCGCGAACTTTCCCTCGTTCGTGTCCTCTTCCCCGAAGACGACCGCGAAATCTTCCCCCGCCGCCTCACGCATGGTGGAGAAGTGCATCGGGATCGTACGGACCGGCTTCGGACCGCCACCCGTGAGATCATCCTTATCGGTCAGCATCAGGCTCGGCTTGACCTGGGCCACGGCATACGTCTGTACACCGGCGAGGGCCGCGCGTAAGAACGGCGAACCGGTCGCGGGCGGGTCGGCGGCGAGGGCCGGATCGGTGAGGCGCAGCTCGAGGTCGGCGATCGTGCTGAAGTAGCGATTGTTGTCGCCATCGATCACCACGAAATTGCCGACCTGAATCGCTTCGGTCGATTGTGCCGCGTCGAGTCGCACCGTCAACCCATCGGTGAAGCTGCCACCCGTGACCACCCCTAAATGCTGCGCCATCCGCCCCTACTCTCCGTCTCCCGCGCTGTGACTCTTTGTCGTGCGTCCACGCCACCGCCCAAACGAACGAGCGGCGACGCGGGCGCGATGGGTTGCCGCTCGGCTACTGCATCGCCGAGTAGTCGGTCGGTTCCAGGAACTGACTGACGACGTTGGCGACGAGCTTGCCCTCGCGTTCGCTGGCATCGCGCGCCGCGATCCACTCGGGGTCGGCGCGGAAGGCCGTCCAGGCGGCGTCCGCCGCCTCGCGATCGGGATGGGCCAGCAGATAGACGAGATCGCCCGCGCCAGCCTCCGGCGTCGTCTGCACCCAGTAGCCGATCGAGACGATCCCGTGCTTCGCGAAGAGCGCCTGCGTGTGATCGCGGAAGCGGCTGTGCAGCGCTTCCGCCTTGCCCGGATTCGCCGTGTAGGTGCGTAGCTCGTAGATCATTGTCCCTCCGTTGCCCATTGCCCCGTCGCCCCTCGTTCGCCCATGCGACGAAGCGTCACCGGGGTACGGGCGTTATCGCAACTCGGCGTGGCGTTGGCAAATGCCGACCACTGAGCGGCGTTAGAACGGCACATCATCGAAATCGTCGCGGATGCTGAACCGATTGCTGACGCCGTTCCCAGGCCCATGCCCATTCGTCGGCGCGGGTTCGACAATACGCAGCCGTGGCAGGGGCGCGCTCGCGTCCTGGCCGGGATCGATCGCCTCCAAGACGGTGATCAGGCGGTCGTAATCGCGTTTCAGGAGGCGCGCGACCTGACGACCCGCCGCCGCCCGCCACGCTTCGTCGTTGCCACGGTCGGCGGTGACGGCGCGGATATGCGCGGCCAGCAGCTGCTCGGATGTGACCTCGCCCACGCTCGCTTCCAGCGTGGCGAAGTAGCGCGGATCATCCGTGAAGGAGCAAGTCGTCGCCCGATCGCAGCGCGACACCGAGTAGTGCAGCGGCGGTGGGATCGGCGGCAGATGGTGGCGCGGCGTGCCATCCTGCCGCAAGTAGCCGACGGTCACGACCCGGAACGTTGTGCGGAGGATCCGCGTCAGTTCCGGGTGACGGGCGTAGATGGCGCTGTCAAAAACCTCGGCATCGCCGCGCCGCACCGCTCGCCGCCCCTCATCGATCCCGGTTGTCTGCCCGAACGCGACCACCCCGACGGTCATCCCGCCTTCCGGCAGGCTGACCGTGACCAACGAACCGAGCGGGGGCAGCGCGTGCAACGCCACGCTCTCCGCCCAGAAACCAACGGTACTCGTCTCGATGATTTCGCCGATGCGTGTCATGGGTACCTCGTAGTGGGGCAGTAGCCAGTAGCCAGTAGCCAGTAGTCAGCTGGTGATTCGGGCGCGCAGATTGTTCTTTAAGCCATTAAGCAGGCGACCGATCTCGGCTGTCTGCTCCATCAAGGCATTGGTTTGTTCTTGGCTCAGATAATTGAGGTGTTTCGCAATCAGTAGATGCGTTTCCACCTCGCAGAGTGACCCACTAGCGATGATAAGAAAGCGCAAGAACTCTCTTGCGCCGCCTGGGCCTTGCCCTTCAGCGATATTTGCCGGTATCGATACGGCGGCGCGACGCATTTGGTTCGTGAGGCCATATACTTCTTCTCTCGGCCACCTTTGACTCACTTTGTAGACATCTACTACCATATTCATCGACTTTTGCCATACCAACAGGTCACGGTAACTCCCCCCAGCCATCATCACCTCACTGGCTACTGGCTACTGGCTACTGGCTGCTACCCCGTCAAACAAACCTTCCGCGCTTGCTCGCATCTTTCGCGCTGCGGAGCATGACGATGCCGAGGCGGGCGAGGGCTTCTTCGATCAGTTGCTCGACGACGCGGCGCTCATCGGTGCCGATCACCGCCTGCTCGTGCGCCTCTTGCAGGACGGAGGGGTAGCCGCGCCCGCGCAGGCACTGGTCGTAAATCGCGGCGTGGACGAGATCGAGGTGGGCCGGGTTGTCGGCGACCCAGGCCGGGATCTCGACGCGGGCGATCTCGGTGCCAGTCTGGAGGTAGAAGAAGGCGATGGCATGCTCGCGATAGTGTTGCAATATCTTCGAGGCGCTGCGGTAGACATCGGAGCGTTCGCCCGGCTTGAGGCTGGCGATGTGGGCGAAGAGATGGCGGTCAGGGACGGTCGGGATGATGCTGCACGGGGGGATGGCGCGTTCGGCGCGGCAGGCGTCGCAGTTGATCGGGATGCCGCGCATGGGGTGATCGCAGGCGGCGACTCGCAGAGCGTCGGAGACATCGTCGCCGCCCGGATAGCTGATGTAGGAGGCGACCGGAATCCCGCGCTCGCGCAGATCATCGAGGGCGAGCAGGAAGTCGTTCAGCACCCAATCGCGCACGGTCGCGTCCTGGCTACTGAGGCTCCAGAGGATCAGGGTGCCATCTTGCAGAGCGACGGCGGGGCGTTCGACGGACGGATCGTGCGCCAGTTCGGCGAGCGCGGCCAGTTCATCGACCGCGCGACGCATCCCCAGGATCGACGGGTTGACCGGGATCCGGTCATTGATCCGCAACTCCTCTTCGCGGTAGCGCAACTCGGCCCGCGCCGAAAGCTCCGCGCCCGGCGCCGAGCCATAGTGCAGATGGACCCGGCTGACATTGATCAGGTAGAAGCGTGCCGGGCTGTGGCGATCGGGGAGCATGAACGAGCCGTCGGTCGCGAGGACGCTGAAATCATCGGGCGGCGTCGGCGCGGGGTACGCCCCGTTGAAGCTGTACCCCGGCAATGCGGGCATGAACGAATGGCGCGTGCGCTTATCGGTGAGGCGAGCGACGAGCTCGCCGACATCGACCGTGGCGTATGCTTCGCGCAGCGCCACGAACTCATCCGGCCCGCCACGCGGCACGTCGCGCGTCAGCTCATCGATCTGCTCGACGATTTTCGTGAAGTCGAATGGCACGCTGTCCTCGCCTGTCTCGCCCTATGCTCTCGCACTAACCTGTGAAAGTCTCACTTATTGTAATCTGTACGTACTGCCCGCGCAATGCAGAGATGACAGCGCCTGTGGAGCCTGTTACCCTGCGCGTAACGG
>DATCMP010000849.1:0-4979 GCA_036563365.1 Thermomicrobiales bacterium | reverse complement strand
GCCGCAGGAGTGCTACCGGCACGAGTCGCGGTAGCTGCGCCCGTGGTTGTCGCTGCCGCGCCAGATGCGGTCGCTGCTCGTGTCGCCGCAGCGGTCGGTGCCGCGGAAGCCGCGGTTGATGGTGCCGCCGAAGCCGCAGTTGACGGGGCGGTCGAGGCTACAGGGGCGGATGTCGGCGTCGTTGTTGCGGCACCGCAAGCCGCCAGCACCGCACCGATGGCGGAGGCCGAGAGGCCCAGGGCGGCGGCGCGGCGGATGAAGTCACGGCGGTTCAATCGCCCGGTGGTCAGGTCGCGTGTGATCTGTTGCAGCGGATCGCGCTCGGACATTCCCCCTCCATAATCCAACCGGACAATAGCTCACAGCGGCATATGCCGCCCGCTCACGCAGTGAGCACGACACGGACAAGCCCATACCTGAGAATACCTAACGTGATGAACGCTGAATGGTAGCGGAAAGTTCCCGGTCTGACAAGGAGGAATGGCTACGAGAAAAAGCGTGACGGAGCACCACAGGGTTTGGGCAGGTTGTACCTCGTCAGGTGGCGAGGAGGCTCCTTCGGGGGCGGGGGAAACTGCTCGCCCCGGCGACGCGAACGTGGCTCGGCGACGTTTTCAGCCCCTGGTCCAGTGGCCGATGTTTCATAACGCGGAGTCCCGGGGGGCGTATGTCCCGACCGGGAGGCGCTTGACCACCCCGGAAACGTTCTTGCGGTTCACCAGGGAGATCTCGGCGGAGTCGTTGGACTCGATGTCGTTGACCTCGATGAAGGGTTCGATGCGTTTCGTCGGGTCGGGTTCCGCCTTCAGCTGCTCGGTGACCGTATCGTACTCCTTGTTCGACCAGCGGGTATGGGTGCTGCCGGACCAGCAGGGCGATCCGCGCCGTTGAAGACCCCGTACCGACTCGTCTCAATTCCGCCCGGATGCCGATCTGCTGCTGCCGGTGGCTCGTAGGCCGGTCGCGAGACGTGGGAGTCGGACGCGACTCGGTTCGTATGCAAAGAGTCGAACGCCACGGCAAGGCATGCTCAAGCGGGGGCCAGGCGGACCCGGTCCTGCGATATTCGGCAATCGCCGGGTATGGGACGACCATACCGAACGGCCTTCGCGCGCCGCTGGCAGGAAATTTTGTGTGACGAGCATACTACCGGCGGACGCAATGGCCGCCGTTGCTCCCTATGATCTCAACGCGAAACGGAGGATAATGGTGGGAGTGAACAACGCCACGCCTCCTGGTGGGTTGCTAAGCGATAACTGACGACGCGGTTGAGCAAGGTTGTTGGGGGAGAAGACGATGCGGGACAGGCTGCGACGCGCGACGAAATGGCTGGCCGTCGTGACGACCGTCGGGATGTTCGTGGTCTTGGTGATGGGCTCGACGGTGACCGTGACCGGTTCCGGTGAGGGGTGCGGGACCTCGTGGCCGCTCTGTAACGGACAATTCATCCCGGAGTTCGCCGTATCGACGGCGATCGAGTATAGCCATCGTTTGGTCACCGCGGTCGAGGGGGTGCTCATTCTGGGGACGGCGATCGGCGCACTGGCTTTCTGGCGTAATCGGCGCGAGGTGCGTGTGCTGGTGCCGGTAATGGTCTTTTTCCTTCTCCTCCAGGCGGGGTTGGGGGCGCTGGCGGTGAAGTTCCCGACCTCAGACGAGGTTCTGGCGCTCCATTTCGGCATCTCGCTGGTCGCCTTCGCCAGCGTCTTATTGACCGCGACGATACTGTTTGGCATCGACAATGGGCGTGACGCGCTGCGCGATCGGCTCGTGCCACGGAGCGTACGCTTGGGGGCGTGGGGACTGCTCATCTACACCTACGGCGTGGTTTACCTCGGGGCCTATGTGAATCACACCGATGCCAGCCTCGCCTGCCTCGATTGGCCCCTCTGTCAAGGCTCGGTCTTCCCTGGCTTCACCGGGCCGGTCGGGATCGTCTTCTCGCATCGGCTGGCAGCAGCCTTCCTGACGCTTGGCATCGGCTGGCTCTTCCTCTGGTGTTGGCGGATACGCGCGACGCGTCCGGATCTCGCCTGGGCGAGCGTGGTTGCGCTAGTGATGTTGCTCAGTCAGTCCGCAACCGGGGCGGCGGTCGTCTTCTCCCGCCTCAATATTTTCAGTTCGCTTAGCCACGGGGCGGTCGTCACCCTCTTCTTCGGTGCGCTGGCCTATATCGGCTTCGGTATGTTGCCGCGCCCGCGCGCCGTGCGCGGCACCCCCGCCACTTCCAGCACCACTCCGTCCAGTGCCGCCAGGTATCCCGCCGGGACGACCGGCGCGCGGATCGGCTGACCCTGGCGCGGATTATGCACCGGTTACCATTAGGCGTAATCGGACGTTTCGCCAGGGATGAGCGGTTTGCGACGTAGAGGAGGCCGGGTGGGCGGGTGTTTCAAGGGCCTTGTTTTGGTGGTGGCGATCCTGATTTTCCTGGGCGCGGGAGCCTTCTGGTTCCTCTCGCGCCCGCCCGAGGCGGCGCAACAACTGACGCCGGTGGCGGTAAGCAGCGCGGCGGCGGTCAGCTTCGATCAGAAAATCGCCACGCTCCAGGCGGCACCCGCACCGGTGACGGTCGAGATCACCGAGCAGGAGGCGACCTCGAAGCTCGTCGCGACGCTCGCCACCGAACCGAACCTGCCGAAGATCGAGAATCCGCAGATGGCCTTTCGCGGCGGGAAAGTCATCCTCAGCGGCGTCTCGCACGACGCCCCTATCCCGATCACGGTGGTGGTGACCGGGCGCGTCGAGGCACACGACGGCAAAATCGTCACGACGGTCGAGCGGATCGATACCGGGCGTTTCCCGCTCCCGAGCGCCATGCAGGCGCAGATCACCGATCTCGCCACCGATACGGATCGCCTCAACGAGGGGCTACCGATCGCAGTTAACGAGGTGCGCGTCCTCGATGGCCGACTGGTGCTGACCGGACAACCGAAATGACGACGGCCGCTCCAGGTATTGTCGCGGCACCGAGGTGATGATGATTCCGAACAGCGCTCCCACTCCGTTGACTTCGCCGCTCGAACTGGCCTATAGCATCATTTATGTGGCCGATCTGCCCGCGATGGCGCGCTTTTACAGCGATGTGCTCGGTTTGCCGATCGCGGAGCGTAATGAGCGCTTCCTCGCATTCGGTGGCGCGGCTGCCCCCCTCGCGCTCGAAGTTGGCGGGCCACCGATCGGTGGCCCGCGGGCGAAGGATCAGAACCCGACGCTTTTTCAGTTTGCGGTCGCCGACATTGTGTCGGCGGTGGCGGCACTAGCGGCGCGCGGGCTGGCGATCGAGGGTGAAATCCGGCGCGGCGGGTTCGGCGCACTGGCGTTCTTCCGCGATCCCGAAGGGAACCGATTGGCGCTGCTCGAACGGGCGTCGCCGCCTCCCTCGCCCACCAATTCTGGGGGGAGCACGGATACGGCAAGGTGATCGGCTCCCCTCACTGCTTCGCTGCTCGTCACCGACGACCGACTACTGGCTACTGACTACTCGCGACTATGAGGAATCATGGGCGATTTGAACGCAGTCTACGCCGCGGTGGATCGGGCGCAGGGCCGTTTCGTCGCCGATTTGCAGCGCGTGGTACAGCAACCGAGTATCTCGTCGCAGGGAGTCGGCGTGCGCGAATGCGCCGAGCTGCTGGTTGAGATGATGGGCGATCTCGGTATCGCTGCGCGGGTGATGGACACCGCAGGGCTGCCGGTCGTCTACGGTGAGATTAGCGCGCCCGATCCCGCCGCGCCGACGTTGGTGATCTATAACCACTACGATGTGCAGCCGCCCGAACCGCTAGAAGAGTGGACCCACCCCCCGTTCGGGGCGGAGGTCGTCGATGGCGTGCTCTACGGGCGCGGCGCGACCGACGCGAAAGGGAATCTGCTGGCACACCTGAAGGCGGTCGATGCCTTTCGATCCGCCGGGGTGCCCTTGCCCTGCAACCTGAAGTTTCTCTTCGATGGTGAGGAGGAGAGCGGCAGCCCGAGCCTCCCCGCTTTCGTCGCGGCCCACACCGACTTGCTCGCCGCCGATGCCGCGCTGTCGTTCGACGGCGGTTTCGATGCCGATAATCGCCCGCATATCGGCTTCGGCGAGAGCGGGCTCCTCTTCGTGGAGATCCGGGTGCGCGGCGCGGGGGCCGATCTCCACTCAGCGCGGGCACGGCTGGTGCAAAATCCCGCCTGGCGACTCGTCTGGGCCTTGAGCGCCCTCAAGGGGCCGGATGGGCGGATTAACCTGGAGGACTTCTATGCGCCGATCCGCCCGGTGACGGCAAGCGATCGGGCCGCGCTGGCGCAGACCGGTTGGGATGACGAGACGCAGCGGCGTAGCCTGGGCACCGACCGCTTCCTCGGCGATGTCAGTGGGTTGGCGGCGTTTGAGCAACTGCTGTTCACCCCGACCTGCAATATCGCCGGTTTCGGCACCGGCTGGATGGGTGAAGGGCACAAGACGGTGTTGCCGAGTCGCGCGTCCTGCCGCCTCGATTTCCGCCTTGTCGCCGATCAGGACCCCGACACGATCCTCGCCTCGCTACGACGTTTCCTCGATGAGCACGATTGCGCCGACTTCGAGATCGAGGATATGGGCTCGATCGAGCCATCGCGCACGGTCCTCGATACCCCGTTCGCGCGTGTCGTGATCGACGCCGCGCGACAGGTCTATGGTGGAGAACCGGCGGTACGCCCGACCGGCGACGCCTCTGGTCGCCAGGGCGTCTGGCTCGGCGGGCAACTCGGTGGTATCCCCGCCGCCGGGACCGGCATCGGGCCGCCTGCATGGCGTGGGCACGCTGCCAACGAGTTCATGACGATCGGGCATTACCTCAACGGGATCAAATACGCCGCGACGATCTGGGACTTCTTCGGGACGCGCCGGTAAGGGACGAGTCGGGAGTCGGGAGTCGGGAGGGAGACGGACCCCTCCCCGCCGCAGCGACGGGGTGAAGGCCAGCGCACATTTCCTAACGCTTAACCTCTTCTCGCAA
>DATCMP010000848.1:0-4236 GCA_036563365.1 Thermomicrobiales bacterium | reverse complement strand
TATTCGGATCATGCGCGCCTGCCGCGAGCTTGGCCTGAGCACCGTCGCCATCTACGGCGAAGAGGAGCGCGATGCGCCGCACGCGCGTTACGCCGATGCCGCATTCGTCGTCGGGGCGGGCGAAGCGACCAGGCCCTATCTCAATGGCACGGGGATCGTCGAGGTCGCCCGGCGGGCGGGGGCCGAGGCGATCCACCCCGGCTACGGCTTCCTGGCCGAGAACGCCGACTTCGCCCGCGCCGTCATCGCCGCAGGGCTGATCTGGATCGGCCCACCGCCGGACGCGATCGACGCGATGGGCGACAAGATCGCCGCGCGGCGACTCGCTGGCGAGGCGGGGGTCCCGCTGGTGCCGGGTACCAACGCGGCACTGGCGTCGCCCGAAGAGGCGGCGACGCTCGGCGCGCAGTGGGGGTTCCCGCTGGCGTTGAAGGCGGCGGGAGGTGGTGGCGGGCGCGGCTTCCGCGTGGCACGCACAGCGGCCGATGTCCCCGAGGCTTTCGCCGCCGCCGCTGGCGAAGGGCAGCGGTTCTTCAACAACCCGATCCTCTACGCCGAGAAATATATCGAGGCCCCGAAGCACGTCGAGATCCAGGTTCTCGCCGATCAACATGGCGGGGTTATCCACCTCGGCGAGCGTGAATGCTCGGTGCAACGCCGCCATCAGAAGTTGATCGAGGAAGCGCCGTCGCCCGCCGTGGATGACGCGCTACGCGCGCGGATGGGCGAAGCGGCGGTGGCCCTCGCCCGCGCGGTCGCCTATGAGGGCGCGGGGACGCTCGAATTTCTGCTCGATGCCGACAAGAATTTCTACTTCATGGAAATGAACACGCGGATCCAGGTGGAGCATACCGTCACCGAGGAAGTAACCGGGATCGATCTGGTCAAGGCGCAGCTCAGGATCGCGGCGGGTGAGCCGTTGCCCTGGCAGCAGAATGCGATCACGCTACGGGGCCACGCGATCGAGTGTCGGATCAACGCCGAAGATCCGGCGCGCGGCTTTGCACCGACGCCGGGCACGATCACCGAGTATAAGGAGCCGGGCGGCGCGGGGATCCGCATCGACGGCGCGGCGGAACGCGGCTTCGTCATCTCGCCCAGTTACGACTCGATGATCGCCAAGCTGATCGCGCGCGGTGCCGACCGCGACGAGGCGATCGCCCGGATGCGCCGCGCCCTCGGGGAATACATCATCGGCGGCGTGGCCTCGACGATCCCGTTCCACCAGACGGTCCTGGCGCACCCGGTCTACGTCGAAGGCCGTGCCGCCACCGACTGGATCGAGCGCGACAACGTGGGCCGCGACCTCGCCCCCGCCGAATTGCCATCCGCCGCCGAGGACGATGCGGCACCACAACCGCGCGACTATACCCTGGAAGTGAACGGCAAACGTTTCGCGGTACGCCTCTTCGCCGAGCCCGGTACGGAGGTTGTGGCGGTGCGGAATGGCGCGCAGCCAACCGCGAGGCGCCCGCGCACGGCGCTGAAAGGCGGGAAGAAGGGTTCGAGCGACGGCGTGCTGGTCAGCCCGATCCAGGGGACGGTCCTGCGGGTCGCCGTGGAGTTGGGGGCGGTGGTCAAAGCGGGCGATCTGATCTGCGTGGTCGAGGCGATGAAGATGGAGAACGAGATCGCCGCACCGCGGGACGGCACGGTGCAGGATCTCGCCGTCGCGACCGGCGACACGATCAAGATCGGCGCGAAGATCGCCACCATCGTCGAAGCTTGACGTTGCTCCCGCACATCAGCCAGACCAGCATGTGACACCCACCCGATCGGCACCATGACCGATGCCAGGAACAGCGTTACGAGGAAGCCAGCATGATGATCACCAGCGCCGATAAACGCCTCAACGAAATGGACGATCTCCGCGACATGGGACGCTTCCCCGTCCCGATCTACGTCGGCGCGACCGGCAACGTCCTCCAGACGATCGTGTTGACCTACCTCCTGCACGGTCGCACGCGGAGCAAGACCGCACTGACCCTATGGGCGGGGGCGATCATCGCCGCCAATATCACCCCGGTGATCCTGCTGCGCCAGACCCTCGATGAGCACAGTAGCTACCCACCGATCGCGGAGACCGACTTCTTCGCCGACCAGCACAAGTTCGCCAGCTGGGTCTATGCCGTCGCCTCGGCCAACATGCTGATCTGGATCGTCTTCGCCTGGATCATCTTCGACCTCCAGCGCAGCCCACGCACCCTCGGCGGTGTCCTCACCGTGGCGCTGCTGGCGACATTCTTACCCGCCTGGATCCGCCCATTCGTACGACGGTAGTCCGCGCGCTCAGTCGCCGGTAATCGCCGCCGGGGGCGCGGTCGGTGGTGCGGCGGGCGGCGAACCGGTCGTGCCGCCGCGCGGAGAACGCCGTCGGCGCAGCCGCCACGCGAGAACCCCAAGCGCGAGCAGCGGCAGGAGCCACCAGAAGAAGACCACGAGGGTGATCACAACCGTGGCGACGCTTTGCAGGGCCTGGAGCGATGCCGCCCAGGCATCGGAGACAACGGTCGTAAAGCGCCAGCCAGAGCCGGTTGGCGTGCCGGGGCCGACGACCACCGGCGTCTCCAGATTGATCGCGATCGTGGACATCGCCGCGCGGCGGTCGAGGTAGTTTGCGCGGCCCTGTAACCGTTCGATCTGCCCGCGCACATTGGTGATCTCGCGCTGAATGTTGAGGATATCCTCGGTGCGCGTCGCCTTCTCCATGATCCCGCGCAATTGCCGCTCGGTCGCTTCGAGGTTGGTGATCTGCGCCTGGACGTCGGCGAACTCTTCGCTCACGTCGGTCGATTCGGCCTTATCGGTGCGCCGCTCGACAATCCCGCTCATCTCGCGCAGCGCGGTCATCGCCGCTTCGAACTGCGCGCTGTCCACGAGGATCGTGACCGTCCCCAGACGCCGCTCGCCACTCTTGCTGTTGGTGTATTGCGACACCTCCCCGCCGTACTGCTGCGCGATAGCGCTGATCCGCCCGAAAGTGACATCGACATCGTTCACCACCAGCCCGAGCGTGCCGGTCTTGATCAGCAGCCGCTTCGGCAAGGGGCCGGGGCTGGCCTGCGTCGCGCCCGACCCGGATTGTGCCGCCGCCCCTGTTGACGGCATGGCACCGGGCGCGACGGGCGCGGCACCGGAGACCGCGGCGGGGGCCGACGATGCCGCCGCCCTGGAGCCGGTATTCGCCGCCCCACCGCTGGACGTGTCGTTGACCGGGCCGCTCGATGAGGATGATGAGGACGATGAGCCGCCACAAGCGCTTAACAGCAAGACCAGCGACAAGAACACTACCGCCAAATGCGGGAACTGCCCGCGCCCGAACCAGAGGGATCGTCTTGTCGAGTGCATAATCCGCCTCCGATACTTCAAACCAATCCACATTAAACCGACCCCCATACCGACACCGATAACCACCGACCCCAACGAGGAAGCCTTCACACGCGGGGCGCGGACAAAGCGATCCCAAGACCGATGACGCCCATCATCAGATCGTTTGAGCCGAGTTCTTTGTCACGCGGTGAAAGAATCGTCTCGCTCGGTGCAGCATCCCCTAACGAACTGTTCGCAGAGGTGTCATGCACTTACAAACGATGCGGTTCGAGGAAAGTTCCAACGGTTCCGCAAATTGCGTAGGGTTCTTTCTGGAAGCAGGCGAGGCAGGCGCGAATTACAATGTGGCGAGGTGGTAATCTAGGAGCCTGGTTGGAGAATAGCGTGCGGCAACGCGAGAAAGTGAGCGAGCGATGCAAGAAGCCATCCTTGGGCAACCGACACGCGCGACCGATGACCTTGTGGTCATCGCCCCCGACGGGATTGCGGTTCACCCGATCCCGCTGCCCGGGTTGTTTGGCCTGAGCATCGCGGAGGGGCGGCTACCGATCGGTGAATTTGGCGTCCACGCGCATCGCTCGCTCGAACAGATCACCTATGTTCTCTCCGGGCAACTGCTCGTCACGATGGGCGACCCGACGACCGGCGAAACAATCGAGTTGCCCTGCGGCCCGGGTGACACGATCGGCACCGCGCCGCTCGTCACCCTCTCCTATCGCAACGCCGGTCCCGAGCCGGTGCGCGTCCTCTTCATCTGCGCGCCGCCCTACCCCGCCGACGATGCCGACACCGCCACGTTCGAGGGCCATCGCGCGCTCACGGGGGCAGAGTTGGCCGTAGTAGCGACGCGCGTGGACCAGACCCGCGCGGCTATGAACGCACAGTTTGATGCGCTGGGTGCAAGGA
>DATCMP010000847.1:0-9962 GCA_036563365.1 Thermomicrobiales bacterium | reverse complement strand
CGCGCGGGTCAGCGGACGTGTCGTCGCTGATAATCGGGCCGTTGGAGAGGATCGCCTCTCCGAGAAAGGAACCGCGCAGCGGGATCCGCATCCCCTGCAAGTCGGCCTCACGATCGCCGATGACCACGGCCAGCGTCAGTTCGCGCCCGTCCTCCCGCACCGTCCCATCGGTGTCGAGGAGCGCGATGGCGCAGCCGTCGGCATTGAGCAAGGCGATCACACGTTCGCCCACCGTGCGGAGGACCCGCTCGAGGTTGCGTTCCTCCACTAGGGCCGCGCCGACCGCGCTCAACGCCTCCACCTGGGCCAATCGCTCCTGCACGTCGCGATAGAGCCCGGCATTCTCGATCGCCACCGTCGCCTGCGCCGCGAAGGCGGCGACGAGTTGGGCATCGTTATCGGTGAAATGGTGCGGCGTGTAATGGGTCAGGACCAGCATCCCGATCGCCTCACCCTTCCCGACCAGCGGCACCCCGAGCCAGGAGCGAATAATCGTCGGCCCGGTCGGCTGGCTGCGCGCGAACGATTGCAAGAGGTCGGCGGCGAGGTCCGTGTCGGCGAGAACATCATCGATCGTCACCGGTCGGCCATCTTGCAAGGAGCGCCAGAGCGGGCTACCGCGATTGATCGGGAAGCGCCGCCCGACGGAATACTCGCGCGTCCCCGGCCCGCGATATTCGACCTGGACCAACTCGTCCCCGTCGAGGACGGTCACGGCGAGCATAGTGGCGTCGACCAGCCCGGCCAAACGGTCGAGGATCAGGCCGAGCAGCGGTTCGAGATCGAGGGTCGAGGCGACCTCGCGCGAGATGTCGAGGAGCGCCATCAACTCGCGCGTACGCTCGGAAACGCGCAATTCGAGCGACTCATTGCTGGACCGCAGCGCCTCCGCCGCCTGATGCTGCTCGGTGACATCCTCGAAGACCACCGCGATCTCGCGCGCCTCATCATGCCCGTTGGACAAGGGATGCAGTCGCACGGTCAGCCAGAGGGACCGCCCTCGTTCCACGCCCGTGATGAGGGCAGCATCGTAATGATGGAGCGGGATAGTGATACTCTCTCCGGCGAGCGCGCGCCGTATCAGCGGCAGAAACCCGGCGGCAACGAGCTGCGGATCATCGAGCAGATTGTGCCGCAATGACACCCC
This sequence comes from Thermomicrobiales bacterium, assembly GCA_036563365.1. GTDB lineage: Bacteria > Chloroflexota > Chloroflexia > Thermomicrobiales > CADCWN01 > CADCWN01. The sequence continues at coordinate 8,815 of DATCMP010000847.1, read as the reverse complement.
ATCGGGGATGCCGAAAAGCGCGCGATAAGCCCGATTACCGATCAATTGCTCGCCGTCACACGCATAGAGCGCCACACCATACGGAGCCCCGTCGAACAGGGAACGGAAGCGATCCTCGGAGGCGTGCAGCGCGGCCTCCGTTGCCTTGCGCGCGGCGATATCCTCGATTAATGAGACGGTATAGGCGAATGCGCCGGTCGCATCGCGAACAGCCGCCCCGCTGCTCCGTACCCAGACGTAACGATCATCGACGCGACGATAGCGCTTTTCGAGCACAAATTCGTCGCGTGTGCCGTCCACCAATTCGCGAAAGACTGCCATGCTACTGGGCAGATCGTCCGGGTGGGTCAGGTCGCCGAAGGTGAGCGTCTGCAACGTGGCGAGCGGATACCCGAGGAGCCGCACGAGGGCGGGGTTGGCCCGCACGATCCGACCACCTGCCCCGATATTGGCGATCCCGATCGGGGCGAGATCGAAGACAGCCTGGAGTCGCGCGATTTCCGCCGCCGGTACTTCCGCGTGCATCGTCACCGTTCGCCCGATCTCCTTCCCCAACGCTATGAGGCCAATTCAATGTCGGCGCAGGAAAATGCCAGCGGAAAAGCGACGCCCGGCAGCCAGCCCGACCGCGTACGAAAGTGCGACAACTATACTCGCACACCAGTGCCGGGACAAAGAAGAGCCGGTCTACAAACGCCGCAGTTGCTGCGACGCCGTAGACCGGCAGGAGGATGGCGGGAATCAGATCCCAACGCCCCAGACGCCGCCGGTGGCGACCACTGGCGGGTGGGATACCTCGACTTCCGCAAGCGATGACCACTGGAAGCGCACCGTCAACGCGGCGGTGAAACCCCAGACAGTGGCGGCGAGGCTGCCGGCAATTACGACGGGGAGGGGTGACAACGCAGGCAACGACACCGCCAACAGCAGCGAGGCGGCGAGGCCGAAGAGGGCGGCGGTGAGTACGGGCAGGGTCTTGTTCACGGCGGCTACCCCCGATTCTACAACATCGTACAATCGCCACAGTTCGTCAACATCCATGCGTCGATGCCAGGCAACCCAGCGCGAGCGCCGCACGGGACGTACTCGCCAGTCGCCAGCCCGGACCAGCATCGCTCCGGGGCTGCGGTTGGCACTGTCAATGGTAGACGGAAGCTGTGCAGGTCGCCCATGGCCCAAAACGTCTGCCGATGGTACCGATTTTCCGCTACCGCCGGTTACCCGGAAGCCCCGGCCCGTTCCAGCACCGCGGTGAAGACGCCGACGATCTCTTCGGCGGTGAGATCGAGCGTCGCATCGCCGACGGTCAACTCCAGCTTATGGACATTGGGTAACGGCGTTGCCCCCAGCCGCTCGAATGTCCAGATCCCCGTCTCGGCGGCAATGTCGAGCGCGGCATCGAGCAGGCGTGCGCGATCGCCGCGCAGATAGAGATGGAACATGTGGGTGTGGGGCGGATTCGGCACCAGATCGAGTCCGGACAGCGCGGTCAGGGCGGTGGCGATCGCCACCGCCTGTTCGTGATAGCGCGGCATCAGATCGAGACGCTTCCGCAAACCATCGCGCGCGGAGAGGACGTACGGGTAGAGATGGATCAGGTTGCCGCCGTGGCGGCGCTGCCAGATACGCGCCTCGGCAATCACGTCCGTTGGCCCGGCGAGAATAGCCCCGGCGATCCCTCCGAGCCCTTTGTAGAACGATACGTAGACCGTATCGAAGAGGGCGGCGATCTCGGCATATGGCCGCGCGTAGAACGGGCTGCTCTCCCAGAGTCGCGCGCCATCCAGGTGCAGCGCGATATCACGTTCGCGCGCCCAGGTGGTGATTGCCAGGAGTTCATCCCAGGAGGGCAATTGCCCCCCGATCTCGCGCTGCGGTAATTCGATCAAGAGCGTGCCTAGTGGCTCGGCCACCTTCGCGAGATCAGCCGAGGTCAACAGCCGATCCGGATCGCCGATCGGCACGCCCCGCAAATTGTGCAAAACCTGATAGGCGTGGTGCTCGAACGTATCGAGGTGGTTGCGCGGGTGCATACCGACCGTGCGCCGACCGTGCCGCTCAGCCCAAATCCGCAACGCGATCTGCTGGCACATCGTGCCGCTCGGCATGAAAACCGCCGCTTCCTTGCCCAACAACGTCGCGATCTCCGCCTCGAACGGCGCGATCGGGCCACCTTGGCCGTAGATATCCGCTTGCAGAGCCGGGTCGATCGTCGCCGCAAGTTCCGTCAAGACCTCGTGCGGCGAACGCCGATAGTGGTGTGCGATCGCGCGCGTGCACGCGCGGCGAATCGCATCGACATCGCGTTCCGTCGTGACGGGCGCTGAGCCATAGGCAGACATCGGGCGTTCCTTTCGGTTGCGGTTGCGGCAGTAACTGACCGATCGTGCGGCGACAACATCGTCGGCCCGGTGGTCAGTCCGGCAGAAACGTGTGGGCGATGACACGCCCATCGACGAAATATACCAGGCCCACATCGGAATCGCCCCACGGTGCGTTGGCATGCCGATAACCGACCGATCCTTCCGTGGTCATACTCCCTGGAGCGGCGGGAGCACGGTAATACGGAGCCATCAGTTGATCAACCTGTTCGACGGTCATTCCGGGGCGAAGCGTATCGAGGGTACGCAGGAACGGCTTGCGGGTATCCCAGTTAATCAGGGTGACGGCGAAGAAGCAGAGAATCACGACGATGGGGACAGCGAGCCGCATTCGATACGTGCGACCATAGACGAGCAACAGGCTGCCCGGCAGGCTCGCCGCGCAGGCAAGCAACACCACACCGGGCTTGAGTGAGGCCGCAGCCCAGATATCGAATAGCAGGTAGGTGGTGCCTGTCACAAGCAATAGCAGCACCCCGATCATGGTCACGAGCCGACGATGGGGAACACCCCGATACCTAGCCTCTGCCATCGCGTCCTCCTTCAACATCCCTAGCCGATTATGCCCTTTCTCCCGCTGAGACGTGGTAACAGGCTAACGGTTGCGGGCGGTGCGGTACACTGCTGCGGAGGGGCGACAGAGTGGACGACGAGCGGTAGGGGGGACAGCGATGGCGGTGACACAGCTAGAGATGCGCGAACGTCGGCCGTATGCGGGGGGACGCGAATTCGGCGACGCGGGGGCGTATGAGCGAATCGACGGCATGATCGCGTTCGCGGTCGCGCCGGAGGATATGGCGAACAACTCGATCGTCGATCTCGACCGCGCGCCGCGCGATGCCGCAGGCTTAGTCACCTTCCGGGCCGATTTTTGCCTCTTGCAACCGCGTAACCCGCAGTGTGGCAACCGTCGCCTCCTCTGCGAGGTGCCGAATCGCGGTCGAAAACTCGTGCCGCGCTCGATCAATCACGCCCCGCCCGAACCGACGCCCAGCGCCGCGATCGATCCCGGCGACGGTTTCCTGCTACGCCAGGGCTGGACGATCGCCTGGTGCGGCTGGCAGTGGGACATCATCGCCAGTCCAGCGCTGCTCGGTCTCGACGCGCCCGAGGCGTTGGATACTGACGGCCGGTCATTGGTCGGGCAAACGATCTATCGCTTCCGGCCCAATCTGCCGAGCAAGGTACAGCCATTGGCCGACCTCGCGCACACCGCGTACCCTGCGGCTGATCTCGCCGATGACACGGCGTCACTGACCGTGTCAGACTGGTCGCACGGCCCGCGCACGACGATCCCGCGCGACCGCTGGCGCTTCGCCCGCGAGACACCGGAGGGGCCGGTGGCGGATCCAACGTCTATCTGGCTGGGGGAAGGTTTCGAGCCGGGGCGCAGCTACGAGCTTACCTACCAGACCAACCGCTCCCCGGTGGTCGGTACCGGCCTCCTCGCCATACGCGATACAGCTGCATTCTTGCGACATGGCGCGGCGAGCCAGGGGAACCCCGCCGCCGGGCAGATCGATCGCACATTCGCCTTCGGCATCTCGCAGAGCGGTCGTGTGCTGCGGCAATTCCTCCACCTCGGGCTCAATCTCGACGAGGCGGGGCGACAGGTCTTCGATGGTATCCACTGCCACGTCGCCGGGGCCTGGCGCGGACAGTTCAACAATCGTTACGGGCAGCCGGGGGTGATGGATACGCCCGGTTTCGGGCACCTCCCGCCATTCGCCACCGATGCGAATGGGGCGGCACAGGGCTTGCTGGCGCGACAACGGGCGCGCGGCGGTGTCCCCAAGATTTTCTTCACCAATACCGCCGCGGAATACTGGCGCGGCGACTGCGCCCTGCTCCACATCGATCCGTTGCACGGGCACGATCTCGATCTGCCAGCCGATACGCGCGCGTATCTCTTCGCTGGCACACAGCACGGTATCGGGGTTCTGCCCCTGCACCAGCACAACCCGCTCGACGGGACCCGGGGGGCGCACCCGTTCAACGTCCTCGATTACACCCCGCTCCTCCGGGCGGCCCTCGCGAACCTCGATGCCTGGGTGACCGTGGGTACAGAGCCACCGCCGAGCGCGGTGCCGCGCCTGGGTGACGGCACCGCCATCCTCAACACGGCGGCGCTCGACGCCTACCGTGCCATCCCCGACGCGACAGTTCCCGAGCCCGCATGGCTCCCGGCCCTGCGCCCGGTCGATCTCGGGCCAGGGGCGGCGCGGGGAATCGGCCGTTATCCGGCGATCGAGGGTGACCCGTATCCGGTCTATGTCTCGGCGGTCGACGAGGATGGCAATGAGATCGCGGGTTTGCGCCTGCCGGACGTAAGCGTGCCGGTCGGGACGCACACCGGCTGGAATCCGCGCGGCGAAGGGGTCGGCGGCGCGGGGCAACTCCTCGCCCTCCAGGGTTCCACCCTCCCCTTCGCATCCACAACCGCGGCACGAGAGACGAACAGCGATCCACGCTTATCGATCAGCGAACGCTACCACGACCGCGCCGACTACCTCGCCCGCGTACGCGGAGCCGCCGAGAAATTGGTGACGCAGCGGGCGTTGCTGGCCGAGGATGTGGAGATGGCGCTGCGGTCGGCGGCAGAACGCTATGATGCGCTATACGAGGGCGAGATCGAAACTTAAACAGAGGTCACAGAGAACGGGACGGGGAGGACGCAGAGTAACGAATAGGGATGGGGGAGGAAGGGAGCGTGGGGGGTTACGCCTTCCCGCATCGGGGAGGGGCCGCGGGGGAGGTCTATCCCACCCTACGCGCTATCCCACCCCGCCGCCCCGATCATCCCACGGCCTTCCCTCTTTCGTCTCGACCCTCGTTCTCTGTGCGCTCTGTAGTGCAACCCCGTCCCTGTCTCACCCGGCGAGTCGTCCAACCAATCGCGCAAGTCGCTCACGCTCGGCGGTTTCGTCCGCGATCGGCACCGGCATGATCAAGAGTTCGTCCAGCCCTTGATCCAACAATTCGCGGAGGCGGTTCGTGATCGCCGCCTCGTCGCCGGAGACGACCAGGCTATCGATCAGCGCATCGGGAACCGAGCCGTCGGGAGCGACCGCGAAACCGGCATCGGCGAACATACCGGCGTAGAACGGCAGCCGCGCGTAGCCGCTGAGCAGCTTCCGCGCAGCCACGGCCACCGCGGCGCGATCGGTACTCAGGGCCACGGGAATATGCGCGACCAATGGCGGGGCCGGACGACCCGCCGAATCGGCACCGGCACGCAACGCGGGCAGGGCCGTGCCAAGCAAATAGGCGGGCGGGCAGAGCCAGGAGAGCGCGCCGTCGCTGATCTCACCCGAAAGCTGGAAGGCCCCGGCACGGAGGGCCGAGATCAGGATCGGGACCCCCGACGGGCGCGGCAACGTGGCCCGCACCCGGTAGAACTCGCCCTGATGCTCCGACTGCCCTGCATGCAGGAGATCCCGCACGATCGTGACATATTCGCGCAGATGCGCCATCGGCGCATCGAGCGACAACCCGTAGACCCCCTCGATGATCGGGCGATGGCTCGGCCCGACGCCGAGGCGTAATCGCCCCGGCGCGAGATCGGCGATCGTCAGCGCCTGTTGCGCCAGGGTGATCGGGTGGCGCGGGTAGGTCGGGACGATCGCGGTGCCGAGGCCGATCGTCGTCGTGCGGACCGCCGCCGCGGCGAAGATCGACATCGTATCCGGCGCGGCGGCTCCTTGCGTCATCCAGATGCGTGGGACACCGGCGGCCTCGGCGGCGACGATCCGCTCCACAACCGCCCGGCTATCCGCCCCCGCAACGACCAAGCCGACGCGATCGCGCAGACCTGTAGGTGAAGATTCTTCAGCCATACCCCATTGCTCCTGCTCATTGTGTTGCCCGTTGAGACGAACGGATCAGACGACCGCCGACTGGCCGCCATCGAGGTTGATCGCCACGCCGGTGACGTACGCGGCACGCGCCGACGCGAGGAACGCGATTAGATCACCCGCCTCCGTCGCCTCACCCACGCGACCGAGCGGCACCGCCCGTTCCTGTGCCATCGCGGCGTAAAACTGCTCGATCGGCTCGGTGCCACCACCCGACTGCCAGCGGCGCTCATGCTGCCCGCTTTTGATCAAGCCGATCAGCACAGCGTTGACGCGGATATTGTCGGGCGCGAACTCTTTCGAGAGGGCTTTGGTCAACGCCAGGCCCGCGGCGCGGCTGACCGAGGTCGGGACCGAGGCCGCGCCAGGCTGCTTCGCACCGATATTCAGGAGGTTGATGATACTGCCACCGCCGACCGCACGGAGATGCGGCAGGGCCAGTCGCGCGGCACGGATCGCGCCGAACAGCTTCAGGTCGAGGTCGGCCTGCCACGCCTCATCGGTGACCGAAGCGAACGGCCCCCCCGCCGATGTTCCCGCATTGTTGACCAGGATATCGAGTCGCCCGAAACGGTCGACGGTCGCCGCGATCACCCGCTCAACGTCGTCCGCGCGGCTCACATCGGCGGCGATCGGCACGATCGTCGCGTCGTTCGCCCCGGAGAGTTCGTTCGCGACCTGCTCCAAGCGATCGGCGCGACGGGCGCAGATCACGACCCGCGCACCCTCGCGCCCGAGCGCTGCGGCGGAGGCCCGCCCGATCCCCTGACTCCCACCGGTGACGATTGCCACCTTACCGGCCAACCCCAGATCCATAACCCTCTCCTTATGCCAAGCGACGCCACTACCACTCGCGCAACTACGACAGCGCCTCGCGGCCATGCGGCGTGTTCCAGTCGATCACCGGGCCGAGCGGCACGATCCGGGTCGGGTTGATGTGCGGGTGGGTCATGTAATAGTGGCGCTTGATCTGGTCGAAATCGACCGTCTCGCCGAAGCCGTGCCGCTGGTAGAGGTCGCGGGCGTAGGCCCAGAGATTCGGGTAATCGATCAGGCGCCGCAGGTTGCACTTGAAGTGGCCGTGATAGACGGCATCGAAGCGGACCAGCGTTGGGAAGAGCCGGATGTCGGCGTCGGTCAGTTGCTGGCCCACGAGATACCGCTGGCCCGACAGGCGCTCCTCCAACCAATCGAGGCGCGCGAAGAGCGCGGTGACCGCCTCATCGTAGATCGTCTGGGTCGTGGCGAAACCGGCCTTGTAGACGCCGTTATTGACCTCATCGAAGACCACCGCATTGACCGCATCGATCTCCGAACGGAGTTCCTGCGGATAGAGATCGAGCGGCGTCTTCGCCTGCGACAGGAACGCCTGCCCCAGTTGCAGCGCGAGGTCGGGGTAATCGTTGCTCAGGATCCGCCCCTGTTCGCGATCCCAGAGGGTCGGGACGGTGTAGCGGCCCTCGAACGTCGGATCGGACTTCAGATACGCCTCGCTGAGGTAGTTGAAGCCATTGACCGGATCGTCGTACCCCTCATCGAACGCCCAACCACGCTCATCGCGCACAGGGTTGACGACCGAGAGAGAGATCGCGTCTTCCAGCCCCAGGAGTCGCCGGGTAATGATCGAGCGGTGTGCCCACGGGCAGGCGAGCGACACATAAAGATGGTATCGTCCCGGCTCTGCCGGGTAGCCGCTGCTCCCATCCGCGCTGACACGATCTTTAAACGCATTCGGCTGACGCGCCAGCTTGCCATTCGCGTCGAGTTCACTCTTCAATTGTGTTGCCATCGTTCCCTCCACCATACACCCGGACGCGAGGAGCGTTGCTCAGACACCATGCTCGCGCAACGCCATGCCCGCAAAGGCTATTCCTTCACCGCCGACTCAGCCGATCCTGCGTGCGCCAACTACGACCGCTCAGGTATCCGATTGAACCGCCCTCTACCTTCCCTCTCAACGAACTCACGTCTCGCCAGCACAAGGGATATGTCGTGTACGTGCGGCGGTATCGACACCCGATGTGCTACCCTTGGCGCACACTTTAGATGGTTATTTCGACGCGATATGCCGCGCTATGAATGAGGAGCGATCGTGAGCAGCGAGCCAGATTTCGCGCCCGCAAGCCCGGCGCGTTGGCGTATCCTGGTGGGCCTTTTCGGGCTGGGGATGTTCGCCATCGGTATCATCATCGGCAACCTCCTCCTCCCCGGCCTGTTCGGGCTGGGGACACAGAATGCCGCCAATCCTACAGCGGCACCGACAACAATCGTCGCCCAGGCACCCGTTGCCACCCCGTCGGCCACGATCGCACCGCCCACGGCCACGATCGCACCGCCCCCGCCAACAGCCACGACTGCCTCTCCCACGGCAACAGCCACCAGCGTGCCGCCCACGACCACGCCGGTGCCGCCGACCGCCACGATGCCCCCGGTACCAACTCCGACAGCGACGCGCCCGGCGTCATCGATCTTCGCGCCCGACCCGACCGAGCAGCCGATCGCCAGCGCCACCGCCCAGGCTACCGGCATCGCAGCGCCGAACCCGACCGGTACAGTGGCCGACACGACGCCCACTGCGGC
>DATCMP010000843.1:0-2671 GCA_036563365.1 Thermomicrobiales bacterium | reverse complement strand
TGGTAGATAAGCAACTGACTTCAGCGAAACCTCTCGCGGCTCGCAACCCACGACTCACGACGCGTAAAACCGCAAAAACACCTCTTCCAAACTCGGCTCGCGCGAGACGAGGTTGCTGGCATTGTGCCGGGCGGCGAGTTGGAGGATGTCGTGCAGATCACCGGTGGCGGTGAGTTGGATCCCGTGGCCGTTGGCGAGCGGCGCGACCTCGCGCACATCGGGCAGGGCGGCGAAGAGCTCCGGCGCGACCGGCGTGGGGAAGGTGATCTCGACGCTGTGGTGCTTTAAATCTTTCAGCGTAGCGACCTGATCGACGGTGATCAGCCGCCCCTCGCGGATAATCCCGACGCGCTGGCAGATATGCTCCACCTCCGGCAAGATGTGCGAGGAGAGGAAGATCGTCGCCCCGTCGGCGTGCGCCTCGGCGACGAGATCGTAGAAGGTCTGCTGGTTCAGCGGGTCGAGGCCCCCGGTCGGCTCGTCGAGGATCAGCAGGCGCGGGCGACCCATGAACGCCTGCACCAGCCCGACCTTCTGCTTATTCCCCCGCGAGTAGTCGCGGAAACGCCGGGTCGGGTCGAGGCCGAGGCGCTCGATCAGCGAACGCTGGTGGGCGCGATCGACGCCGCCGCGCAGATTGCCGAGGTAGGTGAGGATCTGCGCCCCCGTGAGCGCGGGATCGAACGAGAACTCGCCGGGGAGATAGCCGATGAGTTTCTTGACGGCGGTGCTATCGGTCCAGCAGTCGTGGCCGCCGATCGTGGCGCTGCCGCCGGTCGGGCGCAGGAGGCCGAGCAGCAGGCGGATCGTCGTCGTCTTCCCCGCGCCATTCGGCCCGAGGAAGCCGAAAATCTCCCCCTCGTTGACCGTCAGGCTGACGTCGCGGATACCGCGCGCGGCACCGTATTCCTTGGTCAAATCCGTCGTCGCGATGATTGTGGGCATGGTGAAACCTCCGTAAACCGCTCGGTAATCGCTCAGGCTATTCAACGGTGTGCGATTCGGGGCCGACGACCGGTCAGTCGTCGGTGGCGGCGTCCTGGTGCGGGGGCGGGTGGGCGCGGTGGAGCTTGTCGCGGCGCTCCTGCCAGCGGATGATCGTGGCGCGCTGCTCTGCAATGGCGAATTCGCAGAAATCGATCAGTTCGGTGAGGCGGGCGTCGGCGACCGTGTCGCCGTCAGCGAGCGCAGCGAGACCCTGCTCGGCGATCCGCTGGAGTTGCCGCGTCCCCGTGATCCGCGCCTCAAGGCCGCGCAACCACGCTTCGGGGCTGAAGCGGTAATAGTCGCGCCGATCGCCGGGGAGCCCCACCCGCTCGGTCAGATCGAGGTCGGCGGTCACGCGGATATTGGTGGAGACCGAGGCGCGCGAGACGCCGAGCATCGTCGCCATCTCTTCGATCCCGAGGGGACGATCGACCAGCAACAGCAGGCCGAGCAACCGACCGCCGATCCGCGAGAGGTGGTACTGCGCGAAATAGAGCCCGATCCGTTCGATGAATTCCTGCTGCTCGGGCGTCAGGCTGCTGTTATCGGGCATCGGTCATCCCATCGCGCAGGCAACGATCTTTCGCTTGCCTCGCCCCCATCCTATCACCGCCAGTTTGTTCAGTCAAGACTGAACAAACTGATGGTAGAGACAGGCCGTGCCTCTTCAATCGCAAGTCGCGTCCGCTGTCGCCGCGATCGTCCCGGCCAACCGCCGCAACGCCTCGCGCAACTCCGCCGGCTCGCGCACCACGAAGCCACAGCCGACCGAGACCAGCCAACGCGCCACACCATCCAGATTATCGAAACGCCCGCGAAAGATCGTCTCGTCGCCCGCCGGGGCCACTTCCAGCGTGCCGTATGGAGCCAGCACCGACGCGCGCGCCCGGTCGAGGGGCAGATCGAGCGCGACGGTCACCGCCCAGCGCCCCGGGAACTCCGCCATCGCCCGCGCGACATAGGCATACGGATCGAAGTCGTGCGGGCGCTCGAACCGTTCCGGCAACGTCTCCACCCCGGCGATCCGATCGAGCCGGAAGAGCCGCACCCCCACGCGCAGGTGGCAATAGGCCACCAGATACCAGGCCCGCGACCACCGCGCCACGCCGTATGGCTCGACGAGCCGCACCGTCCCCGCATCTCCTTCCGCGCGATAGCGCAGCCGCACCCGACGGCCCGCTTCCGCCGCCTCGCCGAGCGCGGCCACCAACGCCCCTTCCGCCGCCATCATCGCTGGGCCGGGGTCAAGCGCCACGCTCCCTTCCAGCGCCCGCACCCGCGCCCGGATCCCGGCGGGCAAGGTCCGCTCCAGTTTCGCGCGCAGCCCCGCCGCCACCCCCGCACCCAGGTCGAGGCCCAGGCCCGGCACCGCCTGCAACGCCAGCGCCAGCGCGATCGCCTCTTCATCGGTCAATAACAACGGCGGAATCTTCGGACCCGGCCGCAGCCGGTAGCCGCCCGCCGGGCCACGCACCGTCTCGACCGGGATCCCGATCTCGTCCAGCATCGCGATATAGCGGCGCACGCTGCGTCCATCGACCTCCAAGCGTCGCGCCAATTCCGCGCCGCTGACCAGATCGCGCGTCTGCAAGACCTCCAACAGCGCCAGCAAGCGCGTCGTCGGCCGCGGAATTACCATCGCCGAACCCCCTTACAACTACCGGTGATTAGGACCGATTATAGC
>DATCMP010000842.1:0-10633 GCA_036563365.1 Thermomicrobiales bacterium | reverse complement strand
AGTGCCATTGCCTTGGCAATGGTCGCGCGCTGGCGTACCCTTCTCGCTGCTGTGGCGCGATGATCACCTGGAGTGTATGGAGAAGGGGACGCTGGCCGACGTGCAGTTGGACACTACCACCGCCCCGCCGCCGCATCGGGTGACGAACAAAAAGCGTCGTCGCCAAAGACGAGCGCCGTGGTCCCACCAGATCGCGCGCGCGCTGTGGGCAACCGAGGCCGTTGTTGTTGCGCCGCGTACCGGTGGTGAGCGCCTGCGCGATCTGACGTTGCGGCATCTGTTGCCGCTCTTCCTCTATGGCTTGCTCACCGTCTTGGTAACCTACCCGCTGATCCTGCACTTCGGCTCACGGCTGCCGAGCGATGGCGGTGATGCGCTCCAGAACTACTGGAACTATTGGTGGACCGGGCGGGCGCTGGCGACCGGGCAGAATCCCTATTGGACCCCATATCTCTATGCGCCGTATGGCGCGCCGCTCTACCTGCACACCCTGAATCTGTTCAATGGGTTGGTGAGCCTGCCGGTTCAATGGGCGTTCGGGCTGATCCCGGCCTACAACAGCGTCGTCTTCCTCTCGTTCATCCTGGCCGGATATTTCGCCTATCTACTCGTCGCGGAGATCAGCGGCAGTCGGTTGGCGGGCTTCGTGGGCGGCGTCGTCTACGCCTTCGGCTCGTACCACATGACGCACCTACTCGGGCATATGAACCTGCTCGCCTCGGAGTGGCTTCCGGCCTACATCCTCTGCCTCATCCGCGCGTCTGGCGCGACCGGGCGACGGCGCACCAGCTACGCCCTCGCGGCGGTCGGTGCCCTCCTGCTGCTGATGCTCTGTGACTGGCAGTACGTGATCTTCGCCGTCCTCTTCACCCTGCTCTACGCGCCGGTGGTCAGCGCGGCGCGGCGCTCGTGGTCGCCGTTCCTCGTCGCGACGGCGATTGGGATCCTCTGGGCCTTGCTGGCCGCGCCGCTGATCTGGCCGACGATCGCGCAGATCCAGTCCGGGACGACCGACCCGCCGACTGCCGCGCAGGTGCGGCAGCACTCCGCCGATCTGCTGGCGTGCGTCACGCCGTCGCAACTGGCGACCCTCTGGCATCCGGCGCTGACGGCGTTGCGCGGGCGGATCTGGCAGCCCGATAACGATGGCGGGATCTTCCTCGGTTTCTTGCCGCTCCTCCTCGCCCTCGTGGCGGTCTGGCGTGACCCGCGTCGCGCCCGCCCCTGGGCGCTGGTCGCCGCGCTCTTTGCGATCCTGGCGCTCGGCCCGACCTTGCAGGTCGGCGGGGTCGATCGCGGCGTGCCGCTGCCGTACACCCTCTTCCAATATGTGCCGTTCCTGAGCGTCGCGCGGGTGCCCGATCGCCTCAGCCTGGTCGTCACCCTCAGCCTGGCGATCCTCGTCGGGATCGCCCTGGTCTCGCTCTCGCGACGTTTCGGTGGGCGGATCGGCGCGCGCGCGCGCGTGGCCGCGGTCGTCGCGCTCGTGGCGGTGCTGCTGATCGAACACCTGGCGATCCCCTTCCCGTTGGAGGCGGTCAGCCCGCCGCCGTTCTACCAGCGGCTTGCCGCCTCCGGTGAGCCGGGTACGGTGCTGGAGCTGCCGTATTGCAAGCAGTGTTCGCTCACCAATTACCGGCAGACCGTCCACGAGCGCCCGACAATCGGCGGCTATATCTCGCGGCGGCTCGCCTACCCGATCCGCGAGTCGCCCCTGTATCGCGAGTTGTCGACCGACCCCGACATCACCCCGGCGGTGGGGCAGGATGTCGTCGGGCAGCAGATCCTGGCCTACGCCGAGGTCCGCTGGCTCGTCGTCTTCCGGGCCGAAGCGGAAGGCGATACCGGTGTCGAGCGTTTCTTGGCGCGTTTCGCCGAGCCGATGCCGCTCTACCAGGATGCGGAGATGACGGTCTATCGTCCACTCCCCCCTACCGGGCTCGCGCAGTTCATCGCCCCGCTCGGCGGTTGGTATCCGAGCGAGCGCGCCGCCGATACCGGCGTGCGCTTCCGTTGGCTCGCGGGGACCGGGGCGACGGAAGTCTGGAGTTTCGCCGAGGTAGCGCGCGATTACACGTTGCGCTTCGACACCTTCACCTTTCAGACACCGCGCCGCCTGGAAGTGTTGCTGGACGGTCGGGCGTTGGGTTCCTGGCAGATTACCGGCCCGCGTGCCATCGAAGTACCGCTGACGCTGACAACCGGCGCACATCGCCTCGAATTTCGCTCGCTCGATCCGCCGACACAACCCAGCGCGCTCGATCCCGCGAACAAGGATGATCGCGCCCTCTCGATCGCCATCGCGAATCTGACGCTGGCCGGGCGGTGACGTGTGTGCGCAGTCGATTCGCCTGTGATTCGACACCCTGCTAACGGCCGCGGTGGGGGGAGCGCCCGGTGATGCACGATACCGCGCCATATCTCACGGAATTGCAGAAGCAATTAACGCGGCATTACCCCGCGTGGCGGCCGACCGCGCTGACCATCGCGGGGGCCGGGTTGAACTTTCTCGTCTGCCGGGCCGAGACGGACACCCTCGGCTCCGTGGCGCTGCGGGTGCCGTGGGTCCGCACACTCGTTAACGACACCGATGGCACACTCGACGCGCGGCGATTGCTCGAACAGGAGGCCGCGCTGACCGCGCATGCGGGGCGGCATGGTGTCGCTGTCCCGGCGATCCACGCGCTGCACCTCGGCACGGACGGCTACGATTTCCTGGCGTCGGGGTTCGTGGTGGGCGATGGGAGCGCGCCAAACCCCCGGGCGTTCGGGTGGCTGATGCGCGCGATCCACGCCCTGCCGATCCCTGACGTGGCGCTGATCGAGGCCGGTGCCGCGACGTTCCACGAGCGGATCGCGACGCGGCTCACCGCGCGGGCGCAGGCGCTCGCCCGCCTGACCGGTGTGGCGTTACCGTTGCCGCCGCGCGAAGCCATCGTTGATGCGCTGGCGCCGCGTGCCGCGCAGCGCGCGATCCTCCACATGGATGCGCGCCCGGCGAATCTCTTCACGCGGCGTGGAGAAATCGTCGCGATCGCCGACTGGGGCAACGCGCTGTTCGGCGATCCGGCGCTCGAACTGGCGCGGATCGCCGAGAGCGGGCACCTCAGCGACGGGTTCATCGCGGGGTACGGTGAGGATCCGCTCGGCAGCATCGCACCGACGATCGCGACGCTTTATCGCCTTGATACCGTCGTGATGCTGGCGATCGTGTTTATTAATGAGGCCCCGGACCTGGAGGCGGCACGAACGATGTTCGCGCGGGCGCGGGCGCTCGCCGAGAGGTTGTGAGGCGGTCGGGAGGATTCTCACCCGACCGCCGCGGCCTTAAAACTTCACCGCTCCGGAGCCTTTCAGTTGCAGCATCACCCGCGCTTCGTCGGACGTGGCCGGTTCGAGGCTCACTTCGCGCATGATGCGGACCATCTTCGCGACCTGATCAGCGTTGCTCTTGGCGAACTCGCCCTTGCCGATGTAGACGCTGTCTTCCAGGCCGACGCGCACATTGCCGCCCATCGCCAACGCGGCCATCGCGATCGGGAACTGGAAGCGCCCCGCCGCCGCGACCGACCACTGGAAGTCGCCGAGCATCTTCTGCGCCTGATTGTGCATCATCACCAAGTTCTCGACCGAGGCAGGCACACCACCGAGGATCCCGAGGACGAACTGGATGTAGATCGGGCGCTGCAAGATCCCGGCATTGACCATGAAGGCGGCGTTGTTGATCATGCCGACATCGTAGATTTCCAGTTCGGGGCGCGTCTCCTGCTCCTGCATCGTCTCGATGAAATATTTCATCCCCCCGAAGGTGTTGGTGAAGATATGTTCGGTGGTCTTCTCCAGGAACGGCTTCTCCCACTCGAACTTAAATTCTTTGTAGCGCTCGGCCAGTGGGAAGAGCGCGAAGTTCATCGAGCCCATGTTGCAGGAGGCCAGTTCGGGCGAGAGGGCGCTGACCACGCCGAGTCGTTCCGGCGGTGTCTGGCCCGGTGCGCCGCCGGTCGTGGTGCAAAGGACGACATCGCAGCGCGCCTTCACCCGCGCGGCGACATCGTGGAACATCTCCAGGTCCGGCTTCGGCTGGCCGGTCTCCGGATCGCGGACGTGGATATGGCAGACCGCCGCCCCCGCCTCATGCGCCCGCACGCACTCGTCCACGATCTGATCGGGCGTGATCGGCAAGTAGGGCGACATCGTCGGGATATGGATCCCGCCGGTGATCGCCGCCGTGATGATGACTTTCCCCTGATTGGCGCTCATTGTTCCCGCACTCCTTCACTTCGCGACGAGTTCTCGACCCGCTTTCGTTCGCGCATACTAGCACAATCCGTACGCGGCCCCCGCTGTCGCATTCGTGCGGTGGCCTGATGCGCCATACAGGGCGCGGGGGGCAGGGGCTACGCTATCCCTGCCGAACCTTCCGACTTCGCGGCGAGGGAGGAGGAGGCGACCCTACGCAAACCCCTTCGCCCAACCTGCTGGCGGCGGGCTGCCATAGACGATCTCGCGCGCGCCGAGGAATGCGGCGAGTTCTGCGATCGCCTTGGCGACCGCTCGCCCGACACGCACCCCCTCCGGCGCGCCGGGTTCGGCGTAGATGGCGTTGATCGCCAGGCGACTGTTCGCGCGATCCATCGTCGGGTCGATCCGCCCGATCAAGCGATCGCCATGGAGGATCGGCAGGACGTAGTAGCCCCAGCGCCGCTTTTCTTTCGGGACGTAGATCTCGATCGTGAACTCGAAGTCGAAGAGCAGCTTCGTGCGCTTCCGATCGCAGATCAGATTATCGAACGGCGAAAGCAACGTCGTCCTTGGCTCCCAGGCGGGATCGCTTGGCGCAGCGGCGAGTTGGTCGAGCAGCGCCAGATCCTCGGCGTGGATGTACCACTGCCCCGTCCAGCCCTTCGGCGCGACATCGGCCTCTTCGCCGGCGATTGCCACCGGGACGATCGTGCGCTCGGCGAGCAACTCGGCCAGGACACCGGTGAGGCCGGGATAGCGGCTGCGGGTGAAGTGCTGCGTGATCTGCGTGGGGCGCGCCACGCCGAGGGCGCGGATCGCCCGCTGCGTGGCCGCGCGCACGACCGTGCGCTCGTCCCACTCGTCGCGCGGCGTCCAGGGTGGCAGGACGCGGGCGCTGATGTCCCAGAGCCGGTGGATCCCGGCGCGACCCGCCACCATCACGTCGCCGCGCAGCCAGAGGTGATCGATCATGCGGGCCACGTTGCGCCCGCTCGTCCAGCCGGTGGAGGTCCAGCCGGACACCGCGCGATCCTCGAAGGCGTTCAGCGGCAGCGGCCCCTCGGCGGTCAGGCGGGCGAGGATATGCTCGGCGAGGGCGGCATTCTCCGTCACCCAACTGCGCGAACGTGCGCTCCAGGCGCTGTCATCGGCCAGGCGGTTACGCATCAGCATCCGATGGATCGGGTAATCCTCGGTCAGGACAAGCGAGGCGCAATGCGCCCAATACTCGAAGAGTTGCCGTTCACGATGGGCGACCACCTCCAGGTCTGCCGGGGTGAAGTGTGGCAAGCGACTGCGTAGGACGAGGAGCTGGGTGCGCGCGACGACGTTGATCGGGTCCAGCTGCAGCGCCCCGAGATCGCGCGCCACCTCCAGGACCCCCGCCGTACCCCCCGCCGGGCGCGGCCCAGCCAGCCGTTGTCGGGTGATCGCCAACCGCCGCGCGGTCGTCGGTGTGATCGTGCGCTCGGGCACGATCGGGTTTGCCTTCGCCATGCGCTGCCCCCGTGTTAAGGTGTGGCGAACATTCGTTCGTCGGATTATCCTGCGTGCGGGGCGTCGATGCAAGCGTGATCGCCTTGTCAACGACCTTTGCGCTGGCCTTGGCCGCCCGCTTACGTACCCCCAGCTACGTAGTTTCCACCACCATCGGTGGCTAAATTCCCCCTGCCGTCTCCCCCTCGATTTCGGGCCTAGCTCCTTCTCCCTCACCGGGCCGAATGCCACCACCTTCGAAGTTAATCAGCTTCATAAACACCGGAACCTTGCCGGTCATGCTTGCCGACGGCCCTACCATCTCCGGCAGTGTTTAATTCGTGCTCGCGGGGAACCCTCCAGGTGATTGCACCGGTGGCGCGATCCTTGAGCCGTGTGAGTCCTGCGACGCCTCTGTCACCTTCTCGCCGCAGGTGGCGGGTGGCGTCGGCCCGCGCTATGGCTTCCTGTCGATTGGCCTGGCGGCGAGGGTGGCTTGATGATTTCCACCTTGGGTGAAAACGTCGGTCAGGTGACCGTCGGCTCTAACCCGCCTGGTTTCGAGATCGACACGAACACCTGCGCTCCCAACAAGACCATACTGCTAGAGGATATCCGCTCAATCTTCGTGCGGTTCAAGCCGGGCATTCCGGGCGAAAAAGAGGCGTTGATCGGTATCACCGCCGACACTGCCACCGCTGAGTAGATCGTGGTCCTCAAGGGCATCGCGGTCGAGACCGCGCTGCTCACCACCTCGCTGAATCTGGTCAACGGACAGGCCGACCTCGGCTTCGTGCCGGTTGGTGCTGTCAGCGAACGCCAGGAGATAGTGGTGACCAATACCACGACTGGTCCGCTCGAAATCAACACGGATCGTTCCAACCTGTTGCCGGTCTTCGTCGTCAACGATGACCTCTGCGACGGCAAGGTCCTGGCTCCGAACGCGAGCTGCTCGATCTTTGTCCGGTTCTTCCCGACCAACATCGGCCCTCGCCTCGCGGTCTTGACGATTAGTAGGCGGGCGCGGTGCCAGGCACGAACCCAGCGAACGCCTGGGCCGGGCGGGATCAGCCCGCCAGCCGCGCGTACTTCGCGGGGATCTACTGGCAGGCCTGCGCCAGCTACTTCGGCACCGATCTCGTCCCGTAACAACGGTATCCTGGGGGGCAGGGCTTACACCCTGCCCCCAGGCGGCAACTCAATGCCACACCAAAGGGCGTGGGCCACCGATTTCGGTGGCCCACGCCCGTTGTCTCGCCAACCCGCGCGTTTGCCGGAATCGCTCGCGCCTGCGGTATCTTCGCTAACCTTGCTTATCCAATGCTGCTGGCGGGATTAGCCCGATTCGCACGGCGTGGAGTGCGGCCTGGGTGCGGCCTTGCACGCCGAGTTTGTTGAGGATATTGCTGACGTGACTCTTCACGGTACTCTCATTAATCGAGAGGTTGCGGGCGATTTCCTTGTTTGATTGCCCGGTCGCCAGCAGGCGCAGCACATCGGTCTCGCGCTCGGTCAACGCTTCGGGGCTCTCCGGTGCGCGCACCTCGCGCATCAGCCGCTCCGCCGCCGCGCGCGATAATTGTGCCTGCCCCGCCGCTGCCCCCTTGATCGCACGCACCAACTCCTCGGCCCGCGTATCTTTCAGCAAATAGCCGATCGCCCCCGCGCGCACCGCCCCGACGACTTTATCGTCCTCCAGGACGCTCGTCAGGGCCAGCACCTCGGTGTCAGGCAACTCGCGCCGGAGGTGCCCGATCGCGGTCACACCATCCATCACCGGCATCAGCAGATCCATCAGGACCACGTCGGGCCGGAGTTCATGCGCGAGGCGCAGCCCCTCGGCTCCATCTGAGGCTTCACCGATAACTTCCAGATCGGGATCGAGCCCTAGAAACATCCGCAGTCCCTGGCGCACGACACTATGGTCGTCCACGAGCAAAATCCGTATCGTCATCGTTCGGCCTTATTCCTTCTCCGGTGCTTTGTACCATCCCACCATCGCCGAGATTGCGCTGTCATGGGGCTAGCTATTTGCTCTCGGTTGCGACTATCGTAAACCGGTTGCATTATACCATCCACCAAAATGTGGCCCGTCCACTCCGCTATGCTTCGCCCCTATCCCGTGTCCTCACCGTATGGTGCTGGCCGTACGCAGCGTCGTGCGGCCCTCAACGAGCGCCGTGGTACACTTAATCCAATTGATACCGTCCCTCGGAGCGCGTTGTTCCGGGTGTGTCGGGGTGATAGACGAGGGAGTGTGGCGGGATGGCGAGGCAAAAGCGTGGCAAAAATCGAGAATCGCTCATTCCTGCCGATCAACTCCCGCCGTTGAACAATGAGACGATTAACGAGTTGGTGCGGATGCTCGACGCGGGCCAATTTGTGGAGGGGATCCTCCTCCTCGAAGCCCTGCGTGAGGAGCACCCGCGCGAGCCGATCCTCTACAAACTCCTCGGCATGGCCTATGGCGAGATCGGCGATCTCCGCAGCGCGGCCCAGCACTGGGAAGAGGCGCAGCGCCTCGACGCCGACGACGCGAGCCTCTGGCGGCTCCTTGCCGGGGTCTACCAGGGCCAGGGCCGGATCGTCCACGCCTTGCGCGCCATCCGCCGTTACCTCGCCGAAGAACCGGACGATGATGAACGCGACCAGATCGAAGCACTGCGCGACGCGCTCGATGAGGCGATGCGGGGCCTCGCCGCGAATTACGGCGTCTCGGTTGCCGATGCCGAACGGGCTGGCCTGCTGCTCGAACGTGGTCTGCGAACGATGGAGGGCGGCGATTATTTAGCGGCACAGCGCCATTTCCGCGACGCCGCGCGGATCCTGCCCGGCTGGGTCGCGCCGTTGAACGATCTCGCCCTCTGCCAATTCGAGCTGGGCAACTTCGATGGGGCGATCGAGACGACCGAGCGTGTCCTCGGCACCGATCCCGACGATGTGCATGGCCGGGCGGGGCTGGTCCGCTACTTCACCGCCCTCGGGCGGCGTGACGAGGCACTCTCGCACGCCGATCGCCTCTGGGCGTTGACGGAACGGATGCTCGCGCGCAACAGTGCACCGGACGATGGGGAGCCGAACGAGTTCTTCCTCTTTGAACAGGCGGCGAGTGCGTTCATGTTCCTGGAACAGGATGAGCGGGTCATCGCCGCGCTCGAAGCACAGCCGCGCGAGACGGTCAGCGACAATGGCCTGATCCTGCTTGGCGCGGCGCTCGCCAATGTCAACCGGAAGCCTGCGGCGCTCGAAATCCTGCGCGAGATCGCGCCGAATCCCGTCGCCGTACGCCTCGCCGAGGCATTGGAACTGAATGAAACACCGCCCGGCCAACGCTTCCCGGCGATCGATCCGGCGCAACTCTTGCCGCAGAAGATCGCCGAGCGGATCGATCAGGAGTTGAGCCGGGTCGCCGTCGAGGTCGCGAAGAACGATGATCCGGCGGAACGGCTGCGCCTGATGCGCGAAGTATTGGCGGGGGCACCGACCTTCCTCCCGGCCTTCTGCGCCTCGCTCTGGATGGGCGACGAACTCTCCTCCGCGAATGCGGTCGGGCTACTGCTGCGTATCGGCACACCCGAGGCGATCGAGGCGGTACGCACCTTCGCGTTCGGGCGACTCGGGCCGGATGAGACGCGCCTGCACGCCGCGCTCCTGTTGCGCCGCGATGGTTTGGTTGATACGAATCGACCGCTCCTCCTCTGGCAGGATGGGCGGTATCAGGAAATGTCGCCGCCGCACTACGAGATCTCCACCGAGGATACCCCGCCTCCCTATGCTCCGCCGATCGCCAAGCTGATGGACAAAGCGATCGATCGCCGATCGCACGACGATCTGGAGGGTGCCGCCCGCGCCTATCGTCAGGCGCTGGCACAAGACCCGACGATCGCCGAGGCCGAGCAGCAACTCGGCCTGATCGCGCTTGTGAACAATGACGAGACGCAGGCGGATGCCCACTTCATGCGAGCGCTCGCCAGCGATGGCGATTCGGTGATCGCGCGCGCCACTCTGGCCTCGCTGCGGATCAGCCAGGGGCGTCGCGAGGAGGCGCGTGATCTCCTGATCCCGCTGATCGATCGGCGTGCGTTCCGGGCGAACGACTTCGCTTCATACCTGTTCACTGTGGCGGAGCTCGCGGCGGCGGAAGGTGAAGCGGGACGGGCGCGGCAGCAACTACGCCTCTTGTTGGCCTATATCCCCGGCCATACGCCCGCCAGGATACGGTTGCGCGACCTCGAGCGCGAGGAGGCCGAGCGCAAGCAGGCTACGGAGAACCCGGCGCAAGGTAATCAGGGGCTTGGACTGGTGCGCGGCACGATGGGTAATAGCCCACTTCTCGGTCCGCGCGGCTAGACGAGCGGGTTCATTAGATCAGCGAACGCCTCACCCGATACTGTCGGGTGGGGCGCTTGGCTTAGCATAGCGCTGCCTCCGATCGGTTCCTGCCCCACGGACCTTGCGGTAATATGGACTGTAGTCCGGAATAGATGGCGCGGCGAGTGCGTTCTCCCCAACGTCGATGCTTCAGGTCTGGGTGGGGCGCCAATCTCATGAAGGGTAGAACGAAGCGATGGCAGTAGCGAAAGATACCGGACTCCTGGTTTTGCGGGTGACAGCGGGCGGTTTTATCGCCGCCCACGGGGCGCAGAAGCTGTTCGGCGTGATGAAGGGGCCGGGATTGCAGGGGACGACCGGGTTCATGCAGATGCTGGGCCTGCGCCCGGCACGCGCCTGGGCGGCGGCGGCGGGCGCGGGCGAGTTCGGCGGCGGTGTGCTCACCGCGCTGGGTTTCCTGAATCCGGTCGGGCCGATCGGGATGGCCGCGGCGATGGCGATGGCGACACAGAAGGCCCATCTCGGCAAGGGGCTTTTCGCCTCCGAGGGCGGGCCGGAACTGACGCTGTTGAACAGCGCCGTC
>DATCMP010000839.1:0-1944 GCA_036563365.1 Thermomicrobiales bacterium | reverse complement strand
TGGTAGGCGTAGCGCGGGTATGCTTCCGGCCCTTTCGCCAGCATCCCGCTGCCGTACGGTGCGGCGTTCGCCACCGCCACGCCACGTTCGGCACAGACGCGCAGCAGCGGCTCGGCGGTACGATTGACGAGGGTGTAACGGTTGTGGGTGATCGCGACCTCGTATGCGCCGGTCTCGACGTAGCGGATCGTCAGGTCGATCGGCCCCGGCGCAATGCCCAAGTGCTCGATCACCCCTTCCTCTTTCAGGCGCACCAGCGCCTCCACCGCCCCACCCGACGCGTTCAGCTCATCGAACGAGGCGTGCTCGGGGTCGTGCAGGTAGACCAGTTGCAACCGGTCAAGCCCCATCAGGCGCAGGCTGCGCTCGACCGAGCGGCGCATCTGGTCGCCGGTGAACTCGCCGGTCTTGAGATCGCGATCGGCCTTCGTCGCCAGCACCACGCCATCGGGGATCCCGCCGAGTTCCTTCAGCACGATCCCGATCCGGCGCTCGCTCTCGCCATCGCCGTATGACGCCGCAGTGTCGATGAAATTCAGCGGCCCGTTGAACGCCGCCCGCAGCGTCGCCAGCGCCCGCTCTTCCGGCACCGAATACGCGAACGTATCCGGCATGTCGCCCAGCGGCGCGCAGCCCAGGCAGACCGGCGTCACCATCAGCCCCGTCGTCCCCAGCGCCCGTCGTGGGAGTGCGTTGTGCGTTGACATTGTTCCTCCTTACCGAGTCGGGAGTCGGGAGTCGGAAGTCGGGAGAAGGTTCGTTAATGCCCAGTGCTTGAGAACCGGCGTACAGTCCCTCACGACTCACGACTCACGACTCACGACTACGCCTTATGCTGCGGCCAGCTCATATCGAAGACCTGCTCCATCTCCGCCCACCACTCGTTGGCAGTCGCTTCGGGGGCACGCTCTTGGAGTTCGGCCATCCAGACGTTCCACTCGTCCGACTTGGGATCTTCGTTGACGCGCACGAAGTCGCGCGCTGGCTCGAAATCGTCATCCGTCTCGATGTACATGAACATCCGGCGCTCGCGCAGGAAGATCCGCATCTCGTGGACGCCGACCTCCCGCAACCGTGCCGTGACCTCCGGCCAGACCCGCTGATGCGCCTCTTTGTAGGCGGCGATCTTCGCCGGGTCGTCCTGCAAGCAGAGCGTCAACCCGAAATACTTCGTCATCGTTCCCCCTTTCGACCACACACGGCACACCACGCGCGACCAAACTCGCGTGCCTACTCGTTGAGGAATAGCTCAATCACCGGCACCAACACATCCGGGCGCGCGATCGGTAGTTCCAGCGTCAGCGTTCCAGCCGTCCCCTCCATCGTGGTGTTCTGCGCCGCCTGATGCGGGTCGGACGTTAACATGCGGATTTCTGAGGCATCGTGCAGCAATTGGGCATAGGCGACTTTGCCCGCGAAGCCATCGAGGTGAACATGGCGAAACGGCCACGCGAAGAGGTGCAGATACAGGCGGTCGCCACGCTGCGTGAAACGGCAATCGGGCGGCGGGGTCAACTCGCTCGCGGTGCAGTCGTAGATCGCGCGGCCATGTACCCGCATCCACTCGCCGATCGCCGCCAGCGTTTCGCGGGCGCACGGCTCGAATTCGCCGCGCCCGTTCGGCCCGACATTTAGCAGCAGATTGCCGCCCTTCGCCACCGAGTCGATCAGCAGCCGCACCAGGAGGTCGGGCGATTTCCAGTTGAGATTGTCGCGGTCATAGCCCCAACTGCCGTTCAGTGTCTGGCACGCCTCCCAGACGACACGCTGTCCATCGCGCTCCATCCAGGCGCGGGGCTGATACTGCTCCGGCGTGACAATGTCCGCGCTCCCGGGCAAGTCGAGGCGATCGTTGATGATGATCGCGGGCGCGAGTTCGCGCACCAGCTTCACCAGACCCGCGGAGTCCCAATCGTCGCGACCTTTGCCGCCCCAGACGCGATC
>DATCMP010000829.1:0-3788 GCA_036563365.1 Thermomicrobiales bacterium | reverse complement strand
GATTGCCGAGAGTGAGCGAGATCTCGCCACCATTATGCAAATCATGTTAGAGTACATGCCAGATGATCCACTGACGGGTGCGGGTGCGCGGGCTGCCCGCGCGTTCCCAGGTGAAGGGGGTGTCGAGGTCGGCGGGTGTCCAGCGGTCGAGGCAGTCGGCGACCATCGCCCAGGTCTGTTCGAGGCCGGAGACGAGCTCGGCGGCGGTGCGCGGCGGGGCATCGTCTTCGTCCCAGAGGTCGAGCGGGGTGAGGGCGGGGTCGTCGGCTTCGCCCATCCGGCGGAACCAGCCGATCCGCGTGCCGATGATGTGCGCGGCGAGGAGCCAGAGCGGGCGCTGGCCGGGCGTTGCCTGGAGGGCGAGTTGCTCGGCGGTCAGCGGCGCGAGCGCGTCGATCAGCAGCGCCTGATAGTCGCCCCAACCCTTATAGAAGGGGGCCAGGGTGAGGGTGGTCCGGTCGGTCATCGTGCTACCTCCTGGTTCGCGGGGTGGCGGGCCGGGTGATGCGGTGTGCAATCTAGCATACTCGCGGTAGCGGTCAGGGTTGGTCCTGTATTGGGTGGAGGTTTTGTGGGTTGCTGTGGGGCGGGGTTGACGTAGGGAGTGCCTGCGGCCAGTCCGGGGTTGAAACCCCGGCTAAGGGCTGCGGCCACGAAGCCTACTGAAGTAGGCTAGGGTCGGCAGCGGCGCGGTGCCTGTTGGGATAGGTAATGCCTGACAACAATTCTAAGTACAGTCAGATGAGGTTCGTGGGTTTGGGACGCGGGAATGTTGCGTCATTCCCGCGCCTCAAACCCACGATCGTTGCGTGAAGGTACTTAGTCCAATTCATTGGACTTTGTGGCCCGCAGGCCACCTAGCGCCGGATTCATCCGGCGACCCACGCTGCGGTTGGTGGTATCGACCCGCTGTCCCATGCTGCGGCTCGGCGATGACCACAACAACGAGCCAACCGCTAGCCAGGAAATTGGGCATACCAGACGACGTTCGCGAAGGCCACTAGCTCTTGTGATTGCATAAAGGATACGAGCGATGAGCGCGCCGAACGGGCGAATTTTGGCGATCGGGGCGGCGGCGCACGCGGTCTACCGGGCGCTGGTCGACGCGCTGCTGGCGGCGGGGACGCTGCCGGATGAGGAGGCGGTGGCGCGGGTGACAGGGCTGGCCGTCGCGGAGGTGCGCGCGGCGCTGGGTGCGCTGGTGGCGGGAGACTGGGCGGGGCGCGATGAGCATGGGGCGATCGTGGCGCTCTACCCGTTCTCGCTCGTGCCGACGCCGGTGCGCGTTCGGCTCGATCAGTCGGAACGCTACGCGATGTGCGCGATCGATGCGCTCGGCGTCGCGCCGATGCTCGACCGCAAGGTGGCGATCACCAGCGTCTGCCCGATCTGCGACGCGGCGATCGCGTTGACGGTCGGGCCGGGCGGGGTACGCACGCGGCTGCCGGAGGCCGTGGGGATCGTCTATCGTCGCACGGTCGGCCCGGCACATCTGTCGCGCTGCGGGGCGACGCGGTTCTTCTGCTCGCCGGATGATGCGCGAACGTGGCTGGCAACGCACGGTGGCCCGGACGATCTGTTGCTGTCGCCGGACGAGGCGTTCGCGCGGGGGCGGGAGATTTTTGCGGGCTGGTATCGGGCGGGGCGTTCGGGCGGGTGACGCGGGCTCGGGCTGATGCCCCTCGGCTAGCCAGACGGCCCACGATCGATTCGCGGCGGTTAAACGCCTTCCCCGCAAGCCGCGGAGGCCGCGGTAGGGCGCTCCCGATCGGAGTAGGGGGCTGAAGGTGTCGCCGCCCGGCCCGCGTCGCCCGAGCGCGCGATCCCCCAGCGCCAACCATTGTCCGCCGGGCGGGTAAACGTGCGGGTGTCAAGCGTCGATGCCCGCGTCAACGAGTTCTCGCGGGTCGGGCGGCCCGCTGCTGCGGGGGTCGGTTCCGGCATGGGGCGTTGCGGCGATGCCAGGGTGGGCCAATGCCGAGATGACCTCGCCCGCGCCTCCGAGGCTTGGCGGGTTAGTAGCGCTGGAGGAGTTCGAGCATCTTGCGGTCGAGGTTGTGGCCGTGCCAGTCCTCGAAGTCCACATCGGTGCGCTTGGCATCGAGGATACCGAACTGCCCCCGGAAGTTCCAGAGGGCGTAGCCGATATGCTCCTTCGTCAGGATGTCGAGGAGATCTTCGAGCCAGGCGAGGGTGACGGCGTGCGGGGTGTTCTCGTGCGTCCCGGCCTCGCCGCAGTGGACGCCGATCCCCTGGCGGGCCAGCGCGATCCACGGGGCGTAGAACGCCTCCAACGCGGCGCGGTCGCTGGCCCCGCCGGGGTGCGACGCGGGCTGCGGCCAGGTCGGCGTCGGCCACGTCTCGCTCCCCTCGACCCAGCTGGCGCGGTAGTGGGAGACCCCGGCGGGCTCGTAGCCCCGGCAACTCTGGGCGATGCCGAGGTCGTTCAGCTCGGGGGCCGGTTCGCGGCCGATGCGGATCCCGTCGGCGATGATCAGGCGCTGCGGGTCGCGCGCGCGGATGGTGGCGACGGCGGCGCGGACGACGCGCTCATAATCCTCGCGCGAGCCGTGCTCGTAGGGGACGCGCGGCTCGTTGACCAGGTCGAAGCTGACACGCTTGGCATCGATCCCCTTATAGCGGTCGGCGAAGACGCCCCAGTGGAAGCAAAAAGCATCCAGCGCCTCCTGATCTTTCCAGAGGTTGAACGGCTCGTCTTTCGGGTTGACGCAGTAGCCGGGCGCGGCGTGGAAGTTGAAGCAGACGTGCAAGCCGTACCGCTCGCCGAGCCGTACCACGCGGTCGAGTTGTTCGAGGGTCGCCTCATGAATCTTGTAGATGTCGCCATCCGCGATCCAGAGGGTGTAATCGAGCGGGATGCGGACGAAATCGAAGCCCCAGTCCGCGATCCAGCGGAAATCGTCTTCCGGGAACGCCCCCGTGCGCCAGTCTGCGCGACCATAGCGGGTGTAGAGTTCCAGCAAATTAAAGCCGCGCCAGCGTGGGAGAACGGATTGTGCCGCCATGATGCTTCTCCTGACCGGACCGGGGCGGTGGCGGGTGACAAAACCGAGGAGGTTGAAGCCGCGCCAGCGGGGGAGGGCGGTTTGCGCGGCCATCGGTTCACCCCCATTCCTTGTCGTCACACCGGGGCAACGCCACCTTGGTCCGGCCATTGTATCGCGCCTAGGTGCAGCGCGGGACGGGCGCAGGGGGACACGGTTCGTCGCGGCGAGGCGCGAACGTCACGCGGCGGCGAGTTTGATAATACTCGTCCGGTTTAGGTACAATTAGCTGTTGTGCGCGCGTCTGGCGACTGTGCCGACTGCCGCGCGAGTGTGATGATCGACCGGGCCGAGGGGCGCGGTGCGGGGGGGATATGCACGATCAGACGGTGGCAGATGTATCCTTGGCGCGGGGACGGACCCCGCTTCTTCTCTTCGTCGCGCTCGCCTATGGGTTGGCATGGCTGGTATGGGGGCTAGACCTGGCCGCGGAGCGCGGCCTGATCGCCTTCCATCCCGCGCGCGACCTGGCCTTTATCGGTCTCGGGCTCGGGACGTTCGTCGCCGCCGCGCTCACGGGCGGGCGGGCGGCGCTGGCCGATCTCGCCCGGCGTATGGGTCGCTGGCGGGTCGCGCCCCGCTGGTATGCCGTCACGTTGGCGAGCGCGGTGGGCCTCAGCGCGGCCCCGGCCCTGCTCTACCGGCTCCTCGTCGGCCCGTTGCCTGCGCCCGCGCTGGCGCTGCGCCTCGTGCCGGTCTACTTTCTCTACGAGGTCGTCCTCC
>DATCMP010000828.1:0-17403 GCA_036563365.1 Thermomicrobiales bacterium | reverse complement strand
TCCGCCACCACGGTCCCGGCTGCGCGCGTAGCCTGTTGGGCGCCTTGACGGCCCTGCAACCGGACATCCTGCTGGTCGAAGGCCCGCCCGATGCCGCCGAGGTGCTGCCGCTGATCGCGCACGAGGAGATCGTGCCGCCGGTCGCGCTGCTCGTCTACGCGCCCGACGCGCCACGCCAGGCGGCGTTTTATCCGTTCGCCAGTTTCTCGCCCGAGTGGCAGGCTCTGCGGTTCGCCTTCGCGCAGCATATCCCCGCCCGCTTCATCGACCTGCCCCAGGCGATGCGCTTAACTCCCGATTCTGCGGTCGCTGCGACGACCCCGGAGGCGGAGGCACCCCTGGCAGCAGAGGGCACAGGCGACGACGAGCAGCACGGAGAAGGATCGGCAATGACGGCAGCGCTCCGTGACGATCCGATCGGGATCCTCGCCGGGGCGGCGGGATATGCCGATCACGAACTCTGGTGGGAGCAACAGGTCGAGCGCCGCACCGATCCGACCGATCTCTTCGCCGGGATCGCGGAGGCGATGGCCGCACTGCGCGCCGACGCCCCGCCGCCGGAGGGCGAGGAAGCGCGACGCGAGGCGCACATGCGACAGGCGATCCGCGCCGCCCAACGCGAACGTTTCGCGCGGATCGCCGTGGTCTGTGGGGCGTGGCACGCCCCGGTATTGATCGGTCACAGCACGGCGAAAGCCGACGCGGCCCTCTTGGCCGGGCAGAAACGGACCAAAGTCGCCGCGACCTGGGTGCCGTGGACCAACTCGCGACTCGCCTACCGCAGCGGCTATGGTGCGGGGGTGCAATCGCCCGGTTGGTACTCCCACCTCTGGTCGCTGCCCGACCGCCACGCCATCCACTGGATCGCGCGGGCGGCGGCGGCGCTGCGGGACGAAGATCTGGACGCCCCTTCGAGCAATGTGATCGAGGCGGTACGCCTCGCCGATACCCTGGCAGCCCTACGCGATCTCCCGCTGCCCGGCCTGGATGAACTGCGCGAGGCGATCCAGACGACCCTCTGCGGCGGCGATCCGGCCCCGATGGCCCTCATCCGCGACCGCCTGGAGATCGGCGAGGCGCTCGGCAGCATCCCCGCCGAGACTCCCGCCGTGCCGTTGCAACGCGACCTCGAACTGGCCCAGCGCCGCCTGCGCTTACGTCCCAGCGCGGAGATCAAGCCGTTAAATCTGGACTTACGCCAGCCGCTCGACCGCGAACGCAGCCATACCCTCCATCGCCTCGCGGTTCTGGGCATCCAGTGGGCGACGCTGCAAGGGCAGGGCGGGGCCAAGAGCACCTTCAATGAGACGTGGTCGCTGGGGTGGCGACCGGAGTTGGCGATCGCGGTCATCGAGGCCAGCGCCTGGGGGAACACGATCGCCGCCGCCGCCGATGCGAAGCTCCGCCAGCAGGGCGAGGCCACGAACGATCTTGCGGAGCTCACCGCCTTACTCGACGCCGCGATCCTCGCCGCCCTGCCAGCAACGGTCGCGGGCGTGCTGGCGCGTGTTCGCACCGTCGCGGCGGTCGCGGCCGATGTGCGCGGCCTGATGGATGCGCTGCCGCCCCTGGCGCGCGTGGCGCGCTACGGCGATGTGCGCGAGACGAGGGCCGAGGACGTCTTGCCGATCATCGATGGCTTGCTGGCGCGGATCGTCGTCGGTTTGCCGGGGGCCTGCTCGACCCTCGATGACGACGCGGCTCAGCGGATGATCGCGTCGATCGATCGGGCGCAGGAGAGTATCGCGCTCCTCGACCGTCAGGAGGGGCGCAGCGACTGGTACTCCGTGCTCGGGGTCATCGCCGAGCGCGAGATAATTCACGGCCTGGTCCGGGGCCGTGCCGCGCGGATATTGCTGGACGAGCGCGTGATCGATGAGGTGGCGCTCGGCAAGATCGCCCGTCTCGCCCTCGCCGCCGCCACCCCGACCCCGGATGCCGCCGCCTGGATCGCCGGGGTGGTCTATGGCAACGGGCTCGTCCTCCTCCAGCAGGGCGCACTCTGGCTGGCGCTCGATGGCTGGCTGCGTGAACTCGCGCCCGATCAGTTCGTCGCCGTCCTCCCGCTCGTGCGCCGCGCCTTCTCCGCCTTCGCGCCCCCTGAACGGCGGGCGATGGGTGACAAAGTCAAACGACTCGCCATTGGTGGCGCTTCCGCCGCCGGGGTCAACGCGGACGCGCTGTTGGGCCTCGACCGCGATCGCGCCGATCGTGTCCTGCCGATTCTGGCGCGGCTGCTGGGCGTGGCACCGCCGCAAAGGTAAGGGTCGGCAAGTGCCGACGAACGACCGAAGACCTGAGAGCGAAGGGGGATCGATGTCGATCGATGAACAGGAGCGCCTGCGCCGCTGGCGACTCATCCTCGGGGGCGACGCCGCGCCCGCCGCAGGCGGTGGTCCCGGCACCGGCGGCGAAGGGTTGGAGATCGCTCTCGGCAGCGGCGATCGGGCGATCGACCGGGCACTGGCCGCGCTGTACAACCCCGAGCGCCAGGCCGGTCTCGGCGGCTCGGCTCCGAATGTCGCCCGCTGGCTCGGGGACATCCGCACCTACTTCCCCACCTCCGTCGTGCGCGTGATGCAGCAAGACGCGCTCGATCGCCTCGGGTTGCGGAAGATGTTGCTCGAACCGGAACTGTTGTCGACGGTCGAAGCCGACGTTAACCTCGTCGCCACCCTGCTCTCCCTCAGCCGCGTCATCCCCGAGCGCACCAAGGAGACGGCGCGCGGCGTCGTACGCAAGGTCGTCGCGGATGTCGAGCGCCGACTCCGCGAGAAGACGGTGAACGCCGTGCGCGGCAGCATCAACCGCGCCAGCCGCACAAACCGCCCGCGCCACAACGAGATCGACTGGGATCGCACGATCCGCCTTAACCTCAAACATTATCAACCCGACCGCCGGATCATCATCCCCGAACGCCTCGTCGGGCACGGGCGCAAGCGACAGGCGCTGCGCGACGTCATCCTCTGCGTCGATCAGAGCGGCTCGATGGCAAACTCGGTTGTCTACTCGGGGATCTTCGGCGCGGTCCTCGCCTCGATCCACGCCCTCAGCACGCGGATGATCGTCTTCGATACCGCCGTCGCCGATCTCAGCGAAGATCTGCACGACCCGGTCGATCTCCTCTTCGGCGCGCGACTCGGGGGTGGCACGGACATCAATCGCGCCCTGGCCTACTGCCAGGGGCTCATCGCGCGCCCTTCGCAGACGATCCTCTTCCTGATCACCGATCTCTACGAGGGCGGCGACGCCGACGAATTAATGAAGCGCGCCGCCGCGTTGGTCGCCAACGGCGTGCAGGTGATCTGCCTCCTCGCGCTTAACGATACCGGGGCACCGATCTTCGATGAGCGACGGGCCGCCGCCTTCGCCAATCTCGGTATCCCGACCTTCGCCTGCACGCCGGATCTCTTCCCCGACTTGCTGGCTGCTGCAATCGGCAGGCGGGATCTCAGCCTCTGGGCGGCGCAGAATGCGATCGTGACGGCGCGAGGCGAGTAAATTGAGCATGCCACGGCACATTGACAGGAGATCATGGCACGCTGCTTGCGACATCAGGATTCGTACCCGGCGACGGGTCTTACCAATGGAATAGCCGGCGGAACAGAGGGGCGCAGTACCTCAATCTTCCTCAATACCCACCCCTTATTACTTCAGGTTCGCCCCATTCTTCCTCAGCCACTGCCCCTTTCGTCCCGCCGACGCTGTGAAACCCCGGCGCTGCTCTCAGCGCCGGGGCTTTTCTTTCGCATGCCTCGCGGTGATTCAGGCCATCGCATGGCGACCATTACCACCACAACCGGCCCCAGGGCGACGCGCGATGTGCCGATCGACAATTCCATCTCGCTGGCGTAGCAGCCGCGACTAATTCGTCTCTCGTTGTTGTGCCCCGCGCCGTTCGGCGAATCCAGGGCGATGTGGTGCGCTTGCTCGCCAGACCGACCCCCTTGATAACCAGGGCGGTGGTGACCAACGACCGTTTGGCCGACGCGATCACCCCACGATAACGCCGCCGAGATCATGCACACCCACATCAAGGCACCGGGAGTAAAATCCGTGGGTCACCGAATGCCGGGCTTGGCCTCCAGGAATAGATCGTGCCTGCGGAGGGTTGACGACAGCGCCACAGCGTCATGCGGCACCGGGCGATCAGAGCGGAGGGTATGCTGATGCACAAAGGCCCGTTGATCCTCGGTATCATCCTTATCCTGCTGGGTGGAGTCTGGTTGCTCCAGGGAGTCGGAATCCTCGGTGGCAGTGTCATGACCGGCCAAACCTTTTGGGCGACGGTCGGGGGTATATTGCTGCTCGTCGGCTTGGTCGTGTGCGCCTATGCGTTAAGGCCAAGTACGGCCGGGCCACCCCGGTAGCGCGCGGTAAGTACTGTGCCGCGCCAAGCCAGGAAAAGTCGAACCACGGAGCCACCCCACCCGCCGGGTCCATACAATGCCTCACCAATCGTGCATCGCCAATCGCCCCTCGGCGTGACGCGATTGCAAGAGGTAGACCAGCGCAGCCCCTCACGTAGACACGCACCGAGCACTGATGATACATGGGTACGTAGTGAGCAAATCGCCCGCCGCAATCGACGTGCGATGCCCCCCGTTGTCGGCCACGCACCAAACTTCCCCATCGAACAGAGTCCAGTGGTACACTGTCACCCGCTGAGAGGGATGAGCGTACCGCGAGCGGGGAGGACGAAGAAGATCATGCGCGAATGGTTGGCGCGCGTCGGGCGATCCTCGCGAGCGATCAAGCTCTTCATTGCGTACACGTTGCTCGCCAACATCGGGCTCGGGGTCTTCCAGTTAATCTACAACCTCTACCTCGTCCGCCTCGGCTACCGCGAGGATTTCATCGGGACGATCAGCGCGGTCACGACCGTCTGCGTCGGGGTCGCCGCCCTGGTCATGGGACCGCTCACGAACCGCTTCGGCTCGTGGCGCTGCATCCTCTTCGGGCTGATCACCATCAGCATCGCCCTGCTCGGTCAGGCTATTTTTACCGCGCCCGCCCTCCTCATCCTGAGTGCCGCCCTCACCGGCATCGGCCAGGCGGGGCTGATCGTGCCGAACATGCCGTTCATCATCGACCACACCGAGGACACCGAACGGGCCGACGTCTCCGCGATCATCTTTTCGGTCATGTCCCTCTCGATGACCGGTGGGGCGTTGATCGGCGGTCGCGTGCCGGAACTGTTGGGCTTGCTCGGTGCCAGCTTCAGCCTGGAAGCGATCATCACCTATCGCGCGACCCTGATCATCGGGATTATCCTGACGATCGTGGGCCTCCTCCCGCTGATCATGATCGGCGGCAATCAACGTGGCATGACCGTGGCCACCGGAAGGATCATGGGTGGCGAACGCCCGCCGCGCCGTGTGCGTAATGATATGGCCGTCTTCGTGATGGTCGGCGCACTCTTCAGCGTCAGCGCCGCCGCGATCGTCCCGTTCTACGCCGTCTATCTTAAGGATCTCGGGGCGACGCCGAGCCTGATCGGCACCGTCTTCGCCATCAGCGGGGCGATCGGTGCCGTCGTCGGCGTCTTCGCGCCGCCATTGGCGCGGCGCTTCGGCGTCCTATCGGTGGCGGCGGGGGCACGCTTCGCCGGGGTGCCGCTCCTCCTCTTGCTCCTCTTCGTGCCGGGGTTGAACCTCGCATTCCTGGCCTATATCGTCCGCGCCGTCGCGATGACCCTGGCGTGGCCGATCGACTCCAATCTAATCGCTGAGGTCTTACCGGCGCGACAGCGCGCGACCGTCTTCAGTCTGCGTAGTGCCTCTTGGAATTGCAGTTGGGCGATATCGAGCTTCGTGGTTGGCAAGCTCATCGTCACGACGAATAGTTACGACGTCGTCTTCCTCACCAGCGGCGTCTTCGCGCTGCTGGCGCTCCTCCTCTTCACCGCCTATTTCTGGCGACATCCGCACATCATCGCCGAGCGCGTCAGCCGCGCCACGGCGCGCCATGAAGCGGGCCGACAACGGACGGTATCCTCCCGTCTTTAAACAACGCGGTGAGGGAGAAGGAGGGACGCCGAGATGGACAAAACGGCCGCTCACAACGACAACGCAGTTAAAGACTACATCGCTTCACTTAATGATGAGCAAACCGTCAAAGATACCCTTGAGCTGATTGAAATGATGCAGCGAATAAGCGGGCTTGAGCCAAAGATGTGGAATGTGGGCACTATCGGGTTTGATGCCTACCACTACAAATACGCCAGCGGGCGTGAAGGTGACGCTCAAGCCATTGGTTTTTATCCAAGAAGAAATACGATAACCGTGTACCTCATGGACGGCACAGTACGCTATGCTGAATCGCTGGCTCGCTTAGGCAAGCACACAACGAGCAGAGTCTGTGTGTACATTAAGCGGCTCAGCGATGTGGAGCTGCCAATCCTTGAACAAATCGTGCAACAGTCTTATGTGTACGTAAAGTCTCAAGACGGGCACATGCACCGAGCGGTGGAGTAATCGGCAATAAACCAGGCGTTGGGGTGTGGCGCTGGCTCGCGTGCTCGCTGGTAGGGTCCGTCACCACAGCCCCCAACCGTGTAGGGTGTGAAAAGTCCATCTGCGTGCTTCTGGTTAAGTCGATTCCTGTACGGACAATGGGTAAAGCAGGCATGCAGCCCTCTTGACGCTCGTCCATTCTTCTGGGCCCCGCGCGGATGAACTTTTCATACCCTACACCCCGCGCTGACGCCAAATAGCTGCGGCAATCTCCCACGGGCTTCCACCGATCTTTCGGCGCTCGGCTACACAGATGGCTACATTTCGACCCTACGCGCAGCCCGGGTCGATTGCGTGACCAGCTCCTTGGCAAGGAGATGTCCGCATGCTTGGAAAACCGAGTTGCGAAGCCATGAATCCAGCGGTGGCGCGAAAATTCCTGCCATTTGCTCCCGCTTTGTCCCGGCACGTCCCACCCGCTCCCATCGCCGTGACTCTCTCCGTCACTCACCGTGCCGGTAGGCGAGCATGGCACGAACGACAGCTTGACCAGCAGCAGTTCAGGATCTGACGTACAAAACGTAACGCTTGGCGGGGCGACAATCACGCTACGGACGACGATGGAGGAGGCGCCCGACGTGCCACTGGCCGACTAAATCGCGACCGCCGGGTTGGCCGGGCCGCAGAGTACACCTGCCTCGCTGGGCCCCCGAGTCGCTCGGAAACATCGGCCCGGTGTCCTGGTTGATAATCTATCCGCCATCCTCGCGGTCGAACGGGCGCTCCACCAGCAGCGACGAGTGCCTGTTCTCGGCCGGACGGGCTTATCGACCAACACAGCGGCAGCGCCACGCCTTGCAGCAGTGGTTGGTGGTCGTCGCGGGGGGCGCCAGCACCTTGACGAGTTGGTCGCGGATCTCGACCGCCGCATCGCCGCGCTGGAGGCCACGGTGTGCAGATGGAGGCGGATAGTAGGCACGCACAACTAAACACGACGCGCACTCCGTTCATTCGTGTGTCCGCGGGCCGTCGGGCGTCGCTCAAGAGGGTAATCCCCCTTGTCGTTTCTGTGGTCCTGTACTATTATTTGTCGTACCAGAGGTCTAATGTCCATTCAACCTTCCTGTGAAGGTGCGTCCCAGGAGTGTGCTGTGCCCGAAGCTCGCTTCACGATCCAGTTTCGCCGTGCCCGCCGCCCCGACCACCTGACGGTGGTCCTGGAGGATGAGGCGGGAGCGCCGTTCCTCTTCAGCCGTCGGGGCTGTCGTTTCCGCCTCAAGCGACTGCGCGTCGGCGATCGTCCGTCGCCCGATCTGCGTGAGCGCGGGTGGCAGCGCCTACCCGAGGTGTCGCCGTACTCGCTGGCCGAGCTCCGGTATTTGCTGGCGTAGCGTGCGGCGGGGTTGTCCGCGGGATGACGGGGTCCCGCTATTGATCGTTGAGCAACAGGCGGTGTTTGGTGGCATCGCCTGGATGAGCGCTTCCTTCCCTCCGTTTCCCTTCCTCATCCCGCCCTGACCCTGGGCCACCGGTGTTCCCCCTTCGGCACCGGTGGCCTCCCCCTACGCCGACGTCCGCAGAACGGACGTATATCTGTGCCGCAACCTCGCTCTTCCTCTCTTTTTGCCAACGGGACGCTCACTCCTATTAGCCTGCTCATCGGGCCCGCTTGAGGAAGCAAGCGGGTGTAGGGAGTGAAAAGCCCATCCGTGCTGTCTGGAAAAGCATCCAGGAGGCGCCGCCGCAGCCAGCTCGCCCTTTACACGCGGTGCCACCCCTGCCTGCAGGCGCTCGTGGCTGCGCGGGGCGGCCGGGAAGAACGGCTGAACCGGCAGGTACGAAGAGGGGGCGACGACGTGTCCATCCGGGTGATGGCGTGACGCGGGGGCGCGGTGTATGAATAAGGGGAGGCACCGATTGAGCGCAAGGGGAGCGACATTGTGAGCGATCAGCGCGTGACACTACCCTGTCCCCCCCACGGCGACCACCTCGCCACGCTGCTCTGCCAGCACCTCCCGCGCGATGTCCACCTCGGCTTCTTCGCGGCCACCGGCGACGGCGATCCCCGGCCGGATGCCTGGTGCGCCGCCTGCGACGCAGTGCTGCGGCAGGAGGGCGGCTGGACCGCTTACGCCGAGCAATACGCCGGGGAAGCGGTGGTCTGCGCGGCCTGCTACGACGCCATCAAGCGGCGCAATCGGCGCAGTCCGCTGGCGAGCGAGCGGGGGGAGGCGGCGCTGAACCGACAATACCCCACCCTCTGAGCGTGCGCGGCCGCGGCGCGGCGGGCCAATGACCGGGCTGAGGGTCATCCCGCCTAGCTCCCATCCCCGCAAGCCTCGCACAACGTCGCATTCCGTCTCATCGCCCCGCCTCCGTACTCGACACGGCACGACGCAAGGGCTGAGGGCAACACCATGGGCTACCCCCTTTCATGGCTACTTTTGTCATCCGTGGCAAGATCCTGGCACTCGAGCCCCAAGACTGCCAAGAAATCAGGCTGGATGGCCAAAGTAGCCATAACAGGCAGGATCTGATTTCGGACGGAGTAAACGACCAGGACAGGCGAGGATCGCGGCGACCGTCTACGCCCAGATCACCACCACTGCACACGCCGATCGTCACGCCGACGCCTGCTCCGACGTCGCCCCCCTCGCCGGGGCTCTGTTGGGTTGTGCGCCTCAGCCATCACCGCACAACCCAACAGAACCAATGAGTTTATCCTAGGGGATCGGCGACAGGCAACGATAATAATATATTGACAATCGATAAATAAGGGGTTATGATACGCCTGTTCGCATACAGGAGGTTTGATCCATGAAACGCAGTTCGACGCTCTTCCTCAAGACCGTGCTTATCCTGGTGGCGCTCGGGACGCTTGCGCTCATGATTCGGCTTCCTCAGACCGAGGGGAGGGCGAAGAACTTAGACCTCATCAGTATTTATAGCGACCCATTCATCATCTATATCTACATCGCTTCAATCCCATTCTTTACTGCGTTTTATCAAGCATTTAAGCTTTTGGGCTATGTTGATCGGGATACGATCTTCTCGCAAGTTTCTGTGAACGCTGTCAGGAATATCCAATACTGCGCCGTCGCCATCGTTGGATTTATTCTGGGGGCGGAAGCGTTTCTGTTCATCGTCATGCGAGGTACGGGTGACGATATCACAGGCGGTATTACCATGGGCATTATTATTACGTCTATTTCTATCGTAATTGCCACCGCTGCGGCTGTTTTTCAAAAACTGCTACAAAATGCCGTAGCGATAAAGGCAGAGAACGATTTAACGGTCTGAGGTGGAATTGTGGCAATAATAATCAATCTCGATGTCATGTTGGCGAAACGAAAGATGCGTGTTACTGAGGTTGCTGCGAAGGTTGGCATTACTATGGCGAACCTCTCAATCTTGAAGAATGGCAAAGCCAAAGCCATTCGTTTCTCAACGCTAGAAGCGATTTGTAAAGCCTTAGACTGTCAACCTGGCGATATCCTGGAATACAAAAGCGACCACAACTAATGGTCTGTCAGGAACCGTCTGTGGGGTAGAGGCGCTTGAGTTTGATGCGCGCGTCGGCGGTCGTGAAGCGCCAGTCGATGGCCTCCCCGGCGGCGTTGCGCGCCGTCTCCCAGGCGATGACCTCCCGGCGCAGATCGGCGAGGTCGGGTAAACGTTGGCCGAGACGTTGCCGTGCCAGGACGCGCAGCTCGATCTCGTGTTCTGGCTCCTTTGGTTGTCCGGCCGTAATTTCCGACAGGCTCAAGCGTCGAGTGCCAAAACGAAACCTCGGATGGAGTAAGCGGCCAGGACAGGAGTAACCGGCCAGCATGGCCCCCTTCAGGTTATCGGGCAGCGCGTCGTAGCCGCCGGTGTATCCCCGTAGGGTATCAATCTTCGCGATAAGGTGGAGGCCACTAACCACGGTGGCCGTACACAGGGTATCCGACCATCCTGACCCCAACGAGCAGCCCGACTCCGAATATTGACACCCTACGGGGTGACGCAGCAGGCGCGGCAGCTCGCCTGGACGCTGTAGGAGGCGGGCACGTCGCCCCGCTTCCTCATCCATGATCGCGCCGCCAAGTTCTCGCCGGAGTTTGACGCCGTGTTCGCCGCCGAAGGGATCGCTGTCGTGCGCACGCCCTACCGCACGCCGACGGCCAACGCCTACGCCGAGCGCTGGGTCCGCTCCGCGCGGACGGAGTGCCTTGATCGTCGGGGAGCGCCACCTGCGGCGGGTGCTGGCCGCGTACGTTACTCACTACAACGTGGCGCGGCCTCACCAGGGGCTCGACCAGCGCTGCCCGCCGCCAATTTCAGTGGACTCGTCCCATGGCCCGGTGCAGGGGCGCGATGTTGTGGGTGGCCTCATCCATGAGTACTATCGCCAGGCGGCGTAGCAACCTCCTCCCGGGCGAGTAGTTCCCGTCGTGCGGATCCCTTTTCCGCATAGTACTCTCTGTCACAATGGCCAGGAGCGCGGCGCGGTGGGCTGACCCCGCATAGTACTGGCCTCGTGCCCTGAGCCTGATCTGTCGCCCCCGCGCCGGGTTCCGGGGCGTGACCTGATAGAAGCCGGTCGCTGCGGCGACTCGAGAGAGTACTGTCCGCCCCGGGGCCACGCAGGAGTTGGCCGGACACGACGGGAGGTGGTGGATGCTCGCGATCGGGGTCGATGCCCACAAGGCGGTGCATGTGGCGGTAGCGGTGGATGCGACCGGCCGCGAGGTGGCGCGCTGGCGCGGCGCGAATAGCGGCGAGGGATGGCGGGAGCTCGCGGCGTGGGCTGCCGCGCTGGGCGACGCGCGCCGGTGGGGCATCGAGGGGGCCTGGAACTACGGGCGGGGGCTGGCGCAGCACCTGGTGGACGCGGGGGAAGCGGTCTACGAGGTCAACCCGCGCTGGACGGCGGCCGGGCGGCGCGCGGCCCGTCGACGGGACAAGAATGATCGGCTCGACGCGCGGGCCGTCGCCCTGCTGGTGTGGCGCGAAGCAGCCGCGCTACCGGCCGTCGTCGCCGAGGACGACACCGCGGTGCTGGAATTGCTCGTGACCGAGCGCGAGGCTGCCCTGGCCGAGGCCACGCGGCTGCGCAATCAGGTCCATCAGCTGCTGCTGCACCTTGACCCCGGGTACAAGCAGCACTTGCCAACCCTCACCAGCCAGGCGGGCCTGCGCGCGGTGGCGTCCTACGCGACCACGGAGGCCAGCCCGGTGCAGCAGCAGCGCGCGGCGACGGTGCGCCGCCTGGCGCAGCGGCTGCGCCTCGCGCTAGTCCAGGCGAAGGAGCTGGCGGTGCAGATCAGCGCGCTCGCCGCCCAGCGCTACGCCCCGCTGGCGGAGATCTGTGGCGTCAGCCTGCTCACCGCCGGGGCCCTCGCCGGGATCCTCGGCCCCGGGCGCCGCTTCGCCAGCGACGCCCAGCTGGCCGCCTACGCCGGGGTCGCGCCCCTGGAGGCCTCGTCGGCCGAGCGGGTGCGCCACCGCCTCAACCGCACGGGCAACCGGCGACTCAACGCTATCCTCTATCGCATCGCCCTGACGCAGGCACGCCATTCGCCGCAGGCGCGCGACTACCTGCAGCGGCGCACCGGTGAGGGCAAGACGAAGCGCGAGGCGGTCCGCGCGCTCAAACGGTTCCTGGTCCGGGCCCTCTGGCGGCAGTGGCAGCGCTGTCTGCCGCACGTAGCAGCCGTCGCGGTCGCGGCCTAGGTCGGCGCGCTAGCGCGCCGACGGCGCTTGTCACCCTGGCGTGGCCTGCGGGACCGCGGTCCCGCGGGCCACGCCAGGAATCTGCATCTCGACAAACCAGACGCCACGCTGGCGCGCCTTGACATAGAAGCATCAGGCTCGGCAGAGCGCGTACACCGACGCGTCGTCGGTCCGCGATGGTGCCGATGGCGTTGGTCCCCCGCTCGCCGTCTGGATCGGCAGCGCGACCCGTCATGCGGTGGGCATTCGGGCGATGGTGATTGCCGGTCGCCACTGTCGCGTTCATACTGTGGCGAGCGATCTATGCGCGGATGGGTGCGCGCATCTGATGACGATGGCCGCTCGCAAGGCGGGCTACGACGCGCTTGCGCCAGCAGTCCGCGGGTACGCCCGTTCGGTCGGGCGATCGGATGAGGAGGCGTGGGGTATGTCGGTGCAACTGAGTATGGTGGGCCTGATGGTCCGGGATATGGCCGCAGCGCTGACATTTTACCGTCGCCTGGGACTCGAGATTCCCGAGGGGGCCGAGCAGCAGCCGTTCGTCCTGCACCGGATGGAGAGCGGCGTCAGCCTCTTCTGGGATACCGTCTTCGCCAACAAATATGACCCCAGCAGGGAGATTCCCACCGGTGGGTATCAGGTGATGCTCGAATTTTTCCTGGCGGATAACGCGGCGGTGGACGCCAAATACCAGGAACTGACCGGCTACGGGTATCACGGTCGCAGCGAACCGCTTCAGACCACCGGGCCATATGCGGCGATGGTGGATGACCCGGACGGGAACGTGGTCCTGATCACGGCGGGCTAGCCGATGGCTGTGCCACGCTACGACGGCTATGCGAGGTCACGGTACACCCCTGCTCGGTGGTTGGGCGCAAGCGCGTCACTCGCCAACCGGCTGCGGTGCCGCCTGCCGCGCGCACCTCGCCAAGTAGCCTCTCACACCTCGGATCGCGTCAGTCGATCGATCGACACGATCCGTGATTAGCGAGGCAGGCCGCGACGGCATCCGCGAAGCCAGATCTCCCCCGATAGGGCCGTGACCCGCGTCTTCGACTTGCCACCCCGCGCTTGCCATCGGCATCCGGGCCTGTTCGGTACAGCGCGAACCCCCGCCAGGGAACCGGGCGGGCTAGTGGATACGGCGACGGTCGATCTGCTCAGGCAAGCAGGCGGGTGTACTCGGCGGCGATGATGGCGTAGCAGCCGCAGGCGGCGGCCTCCAGGCCGGGGCGGTCGAGGATGGTGATGACGCCCCGCTGGTAGGTGATCAGTCCCGCCTGTTGGAGGGTAGCCGCCGCGACCGTCACGCTGGGGCGGCGGACGCCGAGCATGTAGCCGAGGAACTCCTGGGTCAGGTGGAAGGTGTCCCCGTCCGTGCGATCGTGGGTCAGCAGCAGCCAGCGAGCGCAGCGCGCCGCCATTGGGTGCAGGGT
Source organism: Thermomicrobiales bacterium (assembly GCA_036563365.1). Lineage (GTDB taxonomy): Bacteria > Chloroflexota > Chloroflexia > Thermomicrobiales > CADCWN01 > CADCWN01. The sequence continues at coordinate 3,797 of DATCMP010000828.1, read as the reverse complement.
GTTGCAACCGGCCGATTGGGCGGCGAGGACGTAGAACGCCTGGGTGAAGCGCAGCAGCAGCGCGTGCAGGCGGCTCCCTTCGGCGGCCACGTCGCGGAATACCGCCACCGGTAGGCGGGCGAAGGTGCCCGGCACCTGGGCGAGCGTGGTCAGCGGGCCGGTGTCGGTGCCGAGGAATGCGGCCAGGCCGACGATCCCCTCGCGGCCGACCGTACCCGCCTCGACCATCTCGCCGTCCTCCAGTCCGACGACGATCGAGGTGCAGCCGGTCAGCGGGAAGTAGACGTGCCGGGGCACCTCGTTCGGCTCGTAGATGATCCGGCCGACGGGCATGTCGATGAGCTCCAGGTGCGCGCGGAGCGGGGCGTATTCCTCGGCGGGCAAGGCGGCGAGCAGGCGGTTGGTCCGCGGGTCGGTGGCTCGGCCGTCGGACGTGCTGACGGTGGGTTCGGCAGGCATAGCAAGGCTCCCTCGGGCGTGTCCCGTACTCGGGACTACCCAAAAGAGGCCACGCGGCCCAATTGTAGGTAATCTGCGTTGGGTATAGCACATCCTGCCGGACGGGGCGGCGTACCACGAACGCCCCCGCCGCATCCGGGCCAACTCGTCGCCCCTTTCGGTTGTTATCATGCGCGACGAATATATTCTTGGGGGCGGTTTCCTTCCGTTTAGTATGTCTGGGGTGCCAGGAGGGGGAATTGGCACGCTGTGTGCGATGGTCGCCGTGTCGGACACGCGGGTGGCCGGGGAGAAAAAAAGGGGTTGCGGAGCGATGACTCAGCCGATGGCGCGCATCTATGGCGCGCTCGGGGACCATCTCGCGGCGCGAGCCGCGGCGGGTGAGGGGCGGACGACCTTGCCACTCGCGGCGATCGAGACGCAGATCCTGGCCCGCCCGTTGCCGCGCACGGCGCGCCACCCGCGCCTCCACCGGCAATGGTGGCGCGGCCACGGCGCGGGGTTCCCGCACGCCTGGTACGGTTGGCAGCGGGCGGGCTGGACCGTCGAGGCGGTCGATCTGGCGGCGGGGACGGTGACGTTCATGCGTACGGGGAGGGGCAACTAATTCGCGCGGCCCGACGGTCCCGCGCGCCACATCACGCCGCGACGGGGATCGCCCGCCCCCGCAGGCGATCCTCCCTCCGCAACTCCCGAGGCAAGACCATGCTCAGGGTCGCCACCCAGAGCAGGAACAGCACCAACCCGAGGATCAGCGCCGGAAACACCGCGACGGTGACCACGAGGCCCGACCCCACCAGGTTCACCACGCCGATCGCGAGGCCCGCCCAGCCCAGCCAGCGCGGCACGAAGCGTCCATCGAGCAACGCGAGGGAGGCCGCCCCGAGGAAGGTCGCGCGCGGCAGGCCCCCGAGCGCCAGGGTGAGCGGTGCCAGCCCGTCGAGCGCCAGCACCGTTGCCGCATCCCCACCATGCTGGGCGATCGTCGCGCCCAGCGATGCCAGCAGGGCACCGAGCGGCCAGAGCATCGCCGCGGCGGTGCCCGCCGCCGCCGCCGTCACCGCCAGCGCATCGCCTCCGGCGCGGCGCAGGATGACGAAAAGCCCGCCGATGAAGAGGAAGAAACAGGGCACCGGCAACGCCAACAGGTAACTGCCGACGGCCAGGGACGCCCCGTGCTGTGCGTACCACGCCGCGCGCTCGGCCAGCGGCGCGTCGAGCGGCGGCGGGATAACCGCCACAGCGGCGTACACCAAGGCGGCAAATTGCACGACGCTAAACACGCTCCCTCCCGCGAGCGCCGCTCGCTCCCAACGGCGGGGTTGTTCGGGATAGCGTGCGGGACGTATCGCTCCGCTCAGGCTCGATCCTTCCATGACGGTCTTTCCTTCTCGCTATCAATCATCATCAGCGGTATCCTCAGCGGCTCTACTCATGCCGATCCATCGTTGCCTGAGCGGGTCATCGGGGACTATCCGGGTGACATCGCATCCCGTTGTGCGCCCATCGGATCGTTTTCCTGTCTCAAACTGTGCCTGCCGCAGGGTGGTTGTCGTTTAGCCGGTCTGTGGCTGTAAAGGGCACGACTCCGCCGTGGCGCGGGTCTGTCCACTCAGGATTTGGGGCCGAGGACGACGCCCCGCAGTCGCTGGATGCAGAGGTACTCGGCGAGGAGCAGCAGGCCCATATACAGATCGTTCTCGAACCACCCGAGCGTCGTCTGCTGTTCGGGCACGAAGACGGTGGGGTAATAGAAGACACCCACCAGCAGCATCAGCCCGGTCGCCACCGCGACCACCCACCAGGCCCACCGTTTGTCCGTCCGTACCAACAGGATCAGCCCCCACCAGATCCCGTAGACGATATAGGCTACCGGATTTCGCAAGTCATCCGTGCCGAGGGTGAGCGCGGTGTACACGGTGTAGGCCATCGACAGGAGCGTCGCCACACTGAGCACCTGCGTCACCTGCCGCGTGTATGTCGCCCGTGGGGCCGCGTCCCGCACCATCGCCAAACCTTCTCTGCCGATCGTCGCAACCTGTCCCATCACCGATCCCCCTTTGATCATCGTGCCGGGCGGCCATTCACCGCCCGCGTCAGCGCTCATCACCGACCGCCTGCTCCAACGCTTGCGCGCGCTCCTCGCCCATCGCCCTCCTTCCCGTCGCCCGCTCGTGCCGTCACGACCGTGCCCCTAGTCTGCGCCCGCCGTGCCCTCAGCACGAGCCACAGTTGCCTCACAGTCGCTCGCGCGTCGAAGTGTGGGGGTAACTGTGGCTCGTGGTATCGGCGCGGGATACCCTGCCGATCGCCCGCGCAGGTCGCGGAATGGGGCTTGCGGGAGGGCGGGGTCGGTCGGTGCGATCTACGCGGCTCGGGTGAGGAAGGCGGCGGGGGAGATGGCGAAGCGCACGCGATCAGCTCGGGACGGACTCTCGGCGTACGGCGATGCTGATCAGGGGTCGGCGGCATTGGCGGCCAAGGCGCGCGAGGTGACGCAGCGGCTGATCGAACGGCACGGCCAGGCGCGCTTCTCCAGCCGCGACCCGCTCAGCATGTTGGTTAATATCCTCCTCTCGCACCGGACCAGGAAGGCGGAGAATGCTGCGGCTTACCGGTCGCTGCGGGAGACGTTCGGCTCCTGGGCCGCCGTGCGCGACGCGCCGACGGACGCCGTCGAGGCGGCGATCGCGGCGGTCAACTGGCCGGAATTGAAGGCCCCGCGCATCCAGGCCGTCCTGCGACAGGTCACGCGCGAGCGGGGCGAACTCAGCCTGGATTTTCTCTGTGACCTCCCTGTGGATGAGGGTGCTGCCTGGCTGGGTCGGCTAGAAGGGGTCGGGCCGAAGACGATCGCGTGCGTCCTCCTCTTCTCGTGCCGCAAGCCGATCCTGCCGGTCGATACCCACGTCCACCGCACGAGCATCCGCCTCGGCCTGATCGGCCCACGGGTGACGGCCGAGGCCGCCCATCCACGGCTGCAAGCCCTCCTGCCCGATGACCCGCAGGCGATCTATGACTTCCACTGGGGGCTCCTCAGGCATGGTCAGCACCCGTGCGTGTACGGCACGCCTCGCTGCGGCGAGTGTTTCCTCACCGACCTGTGCGATCACTATCACACCATCATCCGCCCACAGCGAATGGATAGCGATGCTGGCGCGAAGGGAGAGCGAAGCTGAGCCGTCGCTGCGCGCGGGGCCGCGACGGCTCAGGCAGACGCGCGGGCGGGACCCGGCGCGGCTGAAGCCATCGCTGCCGTTTGTGCTCGGCCATCTGTCCCGCGCTCGCTCACGCGGGTATTGGCCCGCAGCAGGAGCGGCGTGTATGCGGGGATGGGG
>DATCMP010000827.1:0-10327 GCA_036563365.1 Thermomicrobiales bacterium | reverse complement strand
TGGTCACACCCGGCCTCGCAGCGCGCAAACCGCTCGGACTATTGCCCGACGGTAAACGACCCCGCGCGCTCGTGAATTGGGTCGGCGCTGGCGCTGACACGACCGGCATCGGCGCAATAGGGCTGGAACTGCTCGATGGCGAGGCCAGGGCGGCCGCAATCCTCCGCGCGCTCGACAGTAACGGCACCGCTACGTTGCCGGTCGAGGTATCGACGAGGCGCGAGACGATCGCGCTCTCCTTGCCAATCCCCGTCGCGGACATCGGCCAGGCAGCGCGCCTACCGGGGCCGCTCGCGCTGCCGGAGACCGCGCTGGCCGAAGATCACTTAGCGCCGTATCTGGTCGGGTTGGCCGCCTTGCCCGGCGTCGGCGTGCGGCAGATCGGGCGCTCGTTCGAGGGGCGTTCGCTGGCCGCGATCGAACTGACCGCGCCGCAGGATGGGCGCATCTGGTCACGGATCAAGGCGAGTCTGCACAAACCGACCTTGCTGATCAGCGCCCGCCACCACGCCAACGAGCCCGCCTCGACGCATGCCGCGCTCGCTCTCGCCGCCCGCTATGCCACCGATCCGGCGCGGATGGCGATCCGCGACCGCGTGAACATCGCGATCCTACCGCTCGAAAATGCCGATGGCGCGGCCTTACACGCGGCGATGCGGCGGGAGCACCCGACCTGGAAACACCACGCGGCGCGCTACAACGCCGTCGGGCGCGAGTTCGCTCGCGACTACTACGACGCCGAGGCGCCCTGGGGCGAGGCCCGGGCCCGACCGCGCCTCTGGCGCGAATGGCTCCCCGATGTCGTGGTCGATAATCACGGCGTGCCGTCCCACGAGTGGAACCAGCATTTCAACGGCTTCGGCTCGCCGCCGCGCTTCGGGGTCTCCTATTGGCTCGTCTCGGCGCTCCTCTACGGGATATTGCGCTACCCGACGACGGACCCGGCCCACGCCGCCTTCGCCGAGGCCGCGCGGGATCGTATCGCGGCGGCGGTGGCGGACGACGCGGAAATCTTCGCGGCGAACGGGCAGATTCGTGATGTTTATGAGCGTTGGGGGCATCAGCGCCTCCCCGAGCGGTTCCCCGCCACCTACCACCGCGAGATGCTCTGGTACTTCGGCCCGCAGCCAGCCGAGGCCCGCGCCCGCTTCAGCCGTCCGGACGGTTACGATCGCGTGACCGTCGCCGACATCGTGACCGAGGTGCCGGATGAGACGGCCCAGGGCGACTATCTCGCCCTCGTCGCCCGCGCCCACCTCGTCGCCAACGAGGCGCTCCTGGCCCTGCTCGCCGACCTCGCGCCAAGCGTCGAACGCAGCGTGATCGCGACGCCGACCGGCCCGTGGCTCGTACTGCGTCGGCAACGACCGATGCGCCCGCAGGAATAAACGCCCACCCTACGACCGTCTCCAGGGTTTGGGATAGCGCCTACCCTCCCGCTTCGGGGGATTTCGCCCCCTCCCCGCCACGCCGCGCCCGATCCCGGCGTAACCCACGTACACCTCGCCCCGTACATCCTGCTGAGAACCAACGCCGGCGATCCCGACCCGTCGGGCCATGCGAAGAGGAGTTTTCACCATGTCACGCTGGATCGCACGCGATGCCCGCCCGCAGATCCAAACGTTGCTGATCGCGCTCGCGGTCACGATTGTCCTCGGCTTCATCCCCTTCGCGGGCTTCCTGACCTACCCCTTCCGCCTCTTCGTGACCTTCATCCACGAGGGTGGGCACGCCATCGCCGCCCTGCTCACGGGTGGTCACGTCCAGAGCTTGCAAGTCGCGCCGAATGGCAGCGGGCTCGTCTACGCCGCCGTCGGCGGTCGGCTGGCGCAGATGTTCCTGGCGAGCGCCGGGTATCTCGGCGCGATGGTCTACGGCGCGCTGCTCCTCACCTTCATCCGGCGATCGGTCGCGGTTCGCGCCGTCCTGTACGGTACCGGCGCGTATATCCTCGCCCTCACCATCTTCTTCGGGCTCTCGAATCTCTTCACCGTGATCGCGGGTATCGCGCTCGGGCTGGCGCTGCTGGCGGCGGCGCGCTATGCACGGCCCTGGCTCGCCAACTTCCTGGTGGCATTCCTGGCGGTGCAGTGCGTGATCGGGGCGCTCTTCGATCTGCGAACGTTGATCTCCCTCTCGGTGCCACTCGCGGATGGCCCGCAGACCGACGCCGACAACATGGCCCGCATCACCGGCCTGCCGCCCGTCTTCTGGGCACTCGCCTGGACCGCCCTGGCGGTCGTTATCCTGATCGGCTCGCTGCGCGCCTATGCCAGCCACACGACAGACGAGATCACCACACGCCCCTTGCGATCCTACGAACGCCTGCGCGCCTGACTGCTACCGGGACGACCGGTTTATTGCGAACCTCGGCGTTCCCGATGAACAACGTCGCCTCACGCCGGTGAGCGGTGTTGGGCGGCAGGAACGGCTATACTTGACCGTCTATGGATATGCCTGCGCCGACAGCACAATTGATCGCCGCACACGAGCAGCAACTGGCCGCGCCGATTCCCGATTTAAGCCCGCCGTCGGCCCCGTTCGGGATCTATCTGCATGTGCCGTTCTGCGTTCGCAAATGCCGGTATTGCGATTTCGTGACCTACGCGGGCCGTAGCAACCTGATCCCCGCCTACGTTGACGCCCTGATCGGCGAGATCGAGGCCGTGCCGCGCCGGTGGCACGGCCCGCTGCCGCTCGTCTCCTCGGTCTTCTGGGGTGGCGGCACCCCCTCGCTCCTCCCGCCCGCGGACTTCGCGCGGGTCCATGCGACGATCGAGCGGGTCTTCGGCTGGCGCATGGCGCGCGACGAGGTCGAGATCACGATCGAGGCCAATCCCGAGACGGTCGATCGCGACTACTGGCGCGCGGCGCGCGACGCGGGGATCAACCGGATCAGCCTCGGCGTGCAGAGCTTCCAGCCGCGCGGTGTCCTCGCGCTCGACCGCGATCACGATGCGGCGACCGCGATTCGAGCACTCGAAACGGCGCGGCAAGCGGGGATCGAGAATGTCAGCTTCGATCTGATCTTCGGCTGGGCGGGGCAGACCGCCGCCGACTGGCGGGCCGATCTCGCGCAGGCGACCGCCCTCGCGCCGAGCCACATGTCCCTCTACGCCCTGACGATCGAGGAGGGCAGCGCCCTGTTCGCGGACATCGCCCGGGGCCGCGTGCGCCCGCCCGATGACGATCAGCAAGCCGATTTCTACGAGCAGGCGACGGCACACCTCGGCGATGCGGGCTACGAGGGCTACGAGATCTCGAACTGGGCGCGGCGACCGGCAGGAGCGCCGCACGGCATGAACCGCTCTCGCCACAATAGCCTCTACTGGCGCAACGGCGAATATCTCGGCTTCGGGGTCGGCGCACATTCCCACTTCCGCGGGCGGCGCTTCGGCAACGATCGGCTCATCCGGCGCTATATCGACGCGGTGCGCGCGGGTACGCTCCGACCGAGCCTCGACGAGCCGATCGATTTGCCAACCGCGATGGCCGAAACGATGATGCTCGGCTTACGGCTGGCCGAGGGGGTCTCGTACGCGGCCTTCCGCCAGCGCCACGGTCGGGATCTCGAAGCGACCTATGGCGCGCAACTCGCGGCCCTCGCGCCGCTCGGCGTCCTCACCAACGCCGACGGTCATCTGCGCTTGACCGCGCGCGGGCGACTCGTCGCCAACGAAGTGCTGGTGCGATTCTTGCCAGACGATCCGCGATAGGTGCGGCCAGACGGTCCGTACCGGCCCCTCCCACCGCTCACTGCCCGTAGCCATTGTCAGGCGGACCAGCCGTTCGGGCGTTGCCGCGCGGCCAGCTCGCACGGAATCATGCACGGAGGAAACAGATGGCACAGATCAAAGTCGGGGTGCAGATCAAGCCGCAGCACACGAGTTACGAGGATTACGCGCGGGCGTGGCTCCGCGCCGATGAACTCGGCGTGGATTCGATCTGGAATTGGGACCATTTCTTCCCCCTGTCGGGCGACCCGGACGGCCCGCATTTCGAAGGCTGGACGACCGCCGCCGCGATCGGGGCGCAGACGAAGCGCGCGACCATCGGGAGCCTGGTCCTTTGCATGAGCTACCGCAACCCGGCGCACCTCTCGCAGATGGCAAAAACCCTCGACCACGCGACGGGCGGGCGCTTCATTCTGGGGCTCGGTGCGGGTTGGTTCGAGCGCGACTATAACGAATACGGTTACGACTTCGGCACCGCGGGGGATCGCCTCCGCAACCTGGAGCGTGGCCTGGAAATCATCAAAGAGCGTTGGGCGAAAGACCCTCCACGCCCCACCAACGGCAGGGATGTCCCGATCCTGATCGGCGGCGGCGGCGAGAAGGTCACCTTGCGAATCGTCGCCCAGCACGCCGACCTCTGGAACGGCTTCGGGCCGCCCGAGCGCTTCGCCGCGAAAAACCGGATCCTCGATGAATGGTGCGCGAAGGTGGGGCGCGACCCGGCGGCGATCGAGCGCACCGCGATGGTCGGCGCGGGCGACCTCGACACGTTGGACAACTATCTCGATGCGGGCGCGACGCACCTGATCTATGGCCTCGATGCGCCATTCGACTTCGCACCGCTCGAGCGCCTGATCGCCTGGCGCGACAGCAAATAGGCGAAGTGGGGCCGAGGAAAGACGATCGAAGGCTGCGGGGCGACCGGATGAATCTCCGGTCGCCCCGCGCCATTCTCGGCATGCCGTCTGTAAAGGGGGCTCTACATAGCGTTCGCGTGACCCCGCCTGACGGCGATCAGGCCCGCCGTCGGCCCCCAAGCGGCAGGATGAAATACGCCCCGGTCGTGTCCTCACCCCGCACGATCGGGTGGATACCGAATCCCAGCGACAGCTTCAACCGGTGATTCGCGACGTTACTGCCGCCGCTGTGCGAGCGCACCTGATGACAGCCGAGTTCGGTCGCCCGCGCGATGACCGCTTCCTGAAGCGCCCGACCGATCCCCCGCCCCCGCGACTCCGGCAGCACCCCGAAGGCGAGAACCTTCGCCTCGGTGAGGGTTTGGCCGTCGAGTATGACGGGCGGACGGCCGAGCTCGGGACCGATCGCCTGCACGACGAAGCGGAGGAAGCCCACGAGCGCGCCGCCATGGAGGGCGACGAGCAGATGCGCGCTGCGATGCCAGGGGGCCGTCGCCGCGACCCAAGCCTCCTGCCCGAGGGCGGCGACAGCGGCAAGCACCTCGGGCCAGCGCGGGTGGTCGGGCGGCCATTCGTCGATCGTCACCACGCCTCGGTCGTCCTGCACCGGTCGATCCTTCCTGCGCTCGCCGCACGCTCGTCCGCATCACCATCGCCGCGCCGCCCGCGTCACCAAGACGTCGGCGCACGACCACCCGGGTTGTCGCGCCCTCATACGTGCCCGCCAAGGCCAGGGGCAACAGGCAGTGAAGAGGCGGGGCTGAGTCGGGCCAGGGCTGGAGCAATAGCCGATAGCGCCGCCTCGATGCACGGGAATTCCCTTGATCTACTCGCGCACCTCAAGGCGTTGGCGCGTCTCCGCTTCGGCCTCGATCAACGACCAGCTATAGCGCATCGGCAGCAACCGCACCTCGCTCCAGGCGGCGATCTGATCCGCATAATGCGTGCTGCCCGGATGGCCGGAAGCGCCGAGCGGCACCACCCAACCACAATTATCCCAATCGGCGAGATCGAAGCAGTAGCGCGCCACCGACGTATTCGTCAGCGCGAAGCCCACGCCCTCCAAACCGGCGTAGGCGGCCGCTTGCGGGGTATCGCCATCACCCCCCATCCCCACAGCGGGCGGGTTGAGCAGATCGGCCAACGCCGGGAAGGTCGCCGACAACGTATGTTTCGGGGCGGTGCGGTGCAGGCGACCCCATCGCCACCCCACCATCTCCGGTCCGAAGCGCTCGGTCAGCCAATCGACGGCACGCGACAGACTTTCGGCAAGAAGCTCATCCCAGGTGGTGCCGGGCGGTAAGAGCGTGGTATCGTCGGCGGCCAGCAACGCCATGACGGGGTTCCGCAGGCGACTGCCGAGCGAGAGTGCCCGCAGCGGCACCGGCTCTTCAGCCGGGGTGACGGTGCGGAGGATCTGCAACGAACTGCGCTCGATCAGCAGCGCGGTGGTCTGCTCGCGCCAGAGGGCGTAGAGCGTCGGCGCAACAAGCTCGCGCCCCATCGTGCCGTCCCACCCTTGCAGGATACGGCGCGCCTCGGCGGCACGCTCGTCAGCCGGGCTGATCGCGCCCAGCCGATCGGTGAAGGCGCGACTCGGCAATGAAACGCGCTCGGCGTGGATCGCGGCCATCTCGGCGGCGGTCGCGCCGTGCAAGGCGCGCAGGCGCGCCTCGATCCGGCGCGCACGGTGGTCCGGTGCCCAATCGATCGAGAGATGGTACGGATAGTCATCGGTGACGATCCGGTTATTGGCGGTGACGACGTACCCGACCCCGGGATTCCTGACGCGCGGCAACTCCTCGAATGGGATCGGTGCCGACCACTCATGTTCGCCCGTCCAGCCAGGCACCGGCAACCAGGCGTTTGCGCGCGACCGCCGGGGGATTTGCCCGCGCATCAGGTAGCCGACCGTCCCCTGCCGATCCGCCATCAGCAGGTTGTTGGCTGGATCGACCCACGGGCGCATCGTCGCATCGAATTCCGCCACGGTGCGCGCGCGCAGCATCGGCAGGAAGGCTGTGAAACCGCCATCCGGCGCGGCGGTGGCGCTGTAGCGCAGGGCCAGGGCGTACCCCGTGGCGGGATCGCCGACGACGATCGGACCGTGATGCGTGACGGTCACGTCGATCGTGACATCCGCGCCGTCGCGCACCGCGATCGTCTCCTGTCGTCGCTCGGCGGTCCGCCACTCCCCCCGGAACGCATAGCGGGTCGGATCGGCGCTGTCGAAGCGCTCGATGAAGAGATCGTGATAATCGCCCCCAGCATGGGTGATGCACCACGCCACATCGGCATTGTGGCCGAAGTGCGGGAAACCTGGAATCCCGGCGAATGAGTAACCGATCACGTCGAACTCGGGGCAGGCGAGGTGATTCTGATAATAGACGTTCGGCACCTCGAGCGGACGGTGGGGATCGCCGGCGAGCAGCGGCTGCCCCGAAGCGGTGCGCTCCCCGGCCAGCACCCAGTTATTGCTCCCCGCCGCCCAATCCCATAACCCTTCGATCGACGCCGCCAGCGGCAGCGCGTCGGCGGCGTCGGGCAGGGCGGCCCAATCAACGCCCGGTGTCGTCACCACCAGGCTCGCCACCTCGCCGCCCTTCCGCAGCGCCATCAAGACCTCCGGCCCGAGCAGCTGGAGCAAGCGCGCTCGCCAGAGCTTCGTGCCGAAGCTCCCCATCAGGACATGGCGTACTTTGTAGATCGCGCAGCCATCCCACGGTTGCCACGGCGCGGGTCGCGCGCCGACAAGCCCGTACTCGATCGGCAGGGTCGCGGTGCCATCGATGAAGGCATTGACCCCCGCGGCATACGCGTCGAAGATCGCCCGCGTGTCGGCATCGAACGCGGCATAATCGGCCCTGGCGCTCTCGACGAGCCCCAGGCGACGCATCAGCTTGTCCTGATCGATCCAGGCCGGACCCGCCCACTCGGCCCAACGCCCCGCCGCGCGCCGACGGTCGTAATCCATCTGCCAGAGGCGATCCTGCGCCTGGGTGAACCCCTGCGCGAAGAAGGCATCGTGCAGCGACCGCGCGCGGATATGCGGGACCCCAAGCTGGTCGCGAATGATCTCCACGGTGTCCCGTAATCCGGGGAGGCGGAGCGTGCCGCCGAGTTCCGGGAGCGCCGCCCCCAGGGTCTGACCGTCGATCGCCATCGTTCGCGCTCCTCGTCAACCCGCGGCTGGGCGATGCCGGCGAGCGGTTAGCAACGTCGTCGCACCGATCGGCGACGCTATGTTGTCGAGTATTCCGGCGTTACTGTCAAGTTTGGGCGCGCAGCGCAGCGATATATTCATCTCCTGGCACATTCCCTGCATGGGTAGCGCCCAAGGCACACGCGGATACGCGACCGATACTGTAGCTGTGGGGGGATACGATGGAACAGCCGGGCCCGATGGGTGAGTCAGCGATGTCGATGGTCGATACGAGCGAGATCAAGGAACACATGCCGGTGATCTGCTCCGCGGGCGGCCAGTTCGCCACGGTCGATCACCTCGATAAGGGGGACACGATCAAGCTGACGAAAGACGAGCAGGGCCAGCACCACTGGATCCCGATCGGCTGGGTCACGCGCGTCGATCAGCATGTCCACGTCGATCGTCCCGGCGACCAGGCGATGAGCGAGTGGTCAACCGTCGCGCCGCAGGGTTAAGGGTCTGGTAACGCAACCGCGCGGGAGGAGGCTTCACCCCGCTGCCAACTGCCATCGGACAGACGCTGCGTCGAGGCAACGAGCGCCGGACGACGGCACCGGAGCAGTAACGCCCCGGTGCCGTATCCATTAAGTCGCTTGCCCGCCTGCGGGATATGCGGTCGCGCCACCGGGCTGTTGTTGGTCGACGCGATACCCTTGCGCCTCGCCCGAATCCGTGTCGTAGACAACGAACGAGGCGGCAACATCGCCCGGACCGCCGGGGATATACCCCATGGTCGGGCCTGGATTGATCAGCATGGTCGTCCCGCGCCGCTCGATCGCAAAGCGGTGATCGTGACCGTAGCAGATCACATCGAAATCGGCGGGTGACGTCGCCCGCGCGATCGCCGGGTAATGGTTGACGAAAAACCGCTTGCCGCCGATGTCACCGACGAATGCCTCGCCATGCAACGCGATCTGCGGCCACTTCGCCGCCATTTGCGCGATCCGAAACAGATCGCCATCGTTATTGCCGAAGACGATGTGGATCGGCCTATCCGGCAATCCCTCGGCCAGCAGGCCGATGACGAACGGCGAGCAGAGGTCGCCGCAGACGATCGCGGCATCGACATCGCGCAACGCCGCCAGCGCGCCGCGCAGGTTCCAGATGTTGTCATGGATGTCGGAAAGAATCCCGATCTTCATCGCGCCTCCCCACACGCCTCCCCGGTGAACATGATCCGGTTCGATCTGGCACAATAGCCGTCGCGCGATGATCATACCGCCGAACGGGATCGCGTGTCGTGGAGGAGTGCAGATCGATGTCCCATGATGAGCTCTATTTTCGGACTGCCAGCGACCTCGCCAACATGATCCGCGCCAAGGCCGTTTCCGCGCGCGAGGTGATGGCAGCGCACCTGGCGCAGATCGCGCGCGTCAATCCGCAGGTCAACGCGATCGTGACCCTGCTCCCCGAGCGGGCGATGGCAGCGGCGGACGACGCCGACGCGGCGCTCGCGCGGGGCGAGACGGTCGGGCCGCTGCACGGGCTGCCGATCGCCCACAAGGATCTGGAGTTGACGAGGGGGATTCGCACGACGTTCGGCTCACCGATCTACCGCGACAACGTCCCCGACCAGAGCACCCTGCTGGTAGAGCGGTTACAGGGCGCGGGCGCGCTCACGATCGGCAAGACCAACACCCCCGAGTTCGGCGCGGGCTCGCAGACCTACAACGAGGTCTTTGGCGAGACGAAGAACGCCTACGATCTGACGAAGACCTGCGGCGGCAGCAGCGGCGGCGCGGCGGTCGCGCTGGCTTGCGGGATGATCCCGATCGCCGATGGCAGCGACCTGGGCGGCTCGTTGCGGAATCCGGCCAGTTTCGGCAACGTCGTCGGCTTCCGTACGGCACCGGGCCGCGTGCCGGCCTACCCTTCGGCGATGGGCTGGTGGCCCTTCTCCGTCGTCGGCCCGATGGCCCGCACGGTGGAGGATGTCGCGCTGCTCCTCAGTGCCATCGCCGGGCCGGATCGACGCGTGCCGATCAGCATCGAGGAACCCGGCACGCGCTTCGCCGCGCCGCTCGACCGCGATTTCCGCGACGTGCGGATCGCCTGGAGCCCCGATCTCGGCGGCTTACCGATCGACCGACGGATCACGGCGACGATTAACGCGCAGCACGCGACGTTCGAGGCGCTGGGCTGTCTCGTCGACGCGGCGACGCCCGACTTCACCGACGCCGACGCCATCTTCAAGGGTTGGCGAGGCTGGCACACCGCCGCCATTCGCGGCGAGCTGATCGCGCAGCACGGCACGCTGATCAAGGAGACGATCCGTGAGGAGGCGGCCTACGGTGCGACGCTGACGGGCCAAGACCTCGCCCGCCTCGAGATCGCGCGCACCAGCCTCTACGGTCGCGTCAGTGCCTTCATGGAGCGTTACGAGTTCCTGATCTGCCCGGTCGCGCAGGTGCCCCCGTTCGACATCAAACAACGGTTCGTCACCGAGATCGGAGGGGTACCGATGGCGTCGT
>DATCMP010000813.1:0-11177 GCA_036563365.1 Thermomicrobiales bacterium | reverse complement strand
GATTGGAGCCCGCGATGTGCGGACTGAGGAAGACGTTGGGCAGATCTTTGATCGGGCTGTCGGCGGGGATCGGCTCGGGATCGTAGACGTCGAGCCCGGCGACGATGTCCCCTCGACCCAAACGGGCGATCAGCGCCTCGGGATCGACGATCGCCCCGCGCGAGACGTTGACGAAGACGGTGCCGGGCTTCAGCAGGTCCAACTCGCGCTGGCCGAGCATCCGGCGCGTCGTCGGCGTCAGGGGCGCGAGGCAGACCACGACCTCCGATTCGGCCAGGACGAAATCGAGCGAGGTGAGCAGGAAGCCCATGATCTCCGGGACGATCTTGGGGAGGTACGGGTCGTAGACGCGGATGTCGCAGCCGAACGGCTTGAGGTAGTTAATCAGGCGGCGGGCGATGTAGCCGCCGCCGATCAGCCCGACTTTCTTCCCTTCCAGGCGCGAGGGCATCCAGCCCGTTTGCGGGTTCCGGTATTCCTTGTGCTGGATGATATGGCGGAAATGTTCGCCCGCGTTGCGTAGCGAGATCAGGATCAGCGCCAGCGCCCACTCCGAGACCGGGTAGGAGGAGCCATGCGTCGTGTCAACCGTGCGAACGCCGCGCGCCCAGGCGGCGTCCAGGTCGATCCGCTCGGCGAAGCGATCCCCTTCCAGTTCGCCGATGATCTTCAGCTGCGGGGCGCGTTCCATCACCGCCGCGTCGATCCGTGGCGAGCCGTGGCAGACGATGATCCCCGCGACATCGCTTACGTGCTCATGGAGTTGCGCGATCGCCGCCGGATCGAGGTTCGCGCCGAAACGTGGCCCACCCTCCATCTGTAGCCACTCCCAGGCGGCGAACTGACTGAGGCGTTCGCGATCGGCGGGCTTGAAATAGTTCTCGTAGACATGCTCGTTGAAGACGAGCAGTACCTTGGGTAGGCTGGCGGTCACGATCGGTTTCTCCCTTCGTTTGCGGACAACGCACACGATACGCGGCGGATGTGGTAGTGGGGTGTTCAACCCCTCCCCGCCGCAGCGGCGGCGACCCTCCCCTGAAGGGAGAGGGTAAGGATATGCCTATGCTCGGAAGGTGGGCAAGACCTGTTCGGCGAAGAGTTGCAGCCCCTCGGCGCTCGGCGCGTCGAGGAACCAGAGCATGAAGTGGTCGATCCCCTCGGCGATATACTCCCGGACTTGTTGGGTGACCTCGTCCGGTGTCCCGAGCAGGGTGGTCCGGCGCAGGTCGGGTGGGAACTCGTCTGTCTCCCCGGCGATGAATGCCGCCAGCGCCGCGTCGGGGGCACGACCGTCGGGGTCGAGCGCCGCGATCTCGCCGAGGCGCTGGCGCAGGGCGGCGCGGTCGGGGGCGATCAGGATCTGGATTTCGAGGCTCTTCTCCAATTCCTCATACGGGCGGCCGACTTCGGCGCAGGCTGCCGCGAGGGTCTGGAGATGGGCGCGAAGTTGCGGCACGGAGACGGGGGTGGTATTCCAGCCCTGGCCGTGCCGGGCGCAGGTGCGGAGCATGGCGGGGTTGACGCCGCCGAACCAGATCGGCGGGTGCGGCTGCTGCACCGGCGGGGGATTGCAGATCGCGTCGTGCAACTGGTAGTACGGGCCGTTGTAGTTCACCGTGCCGCGGTTCGCCCAGAGGGCGAGGGTGAGTTCCAGGCCATCGGTCATTTGCGCGACGCGCTCCTCGATCGCGTCGTCCCACGGCAGGCCATAGCTCACATATTCGTCGCGGTGGTTGCCGCAATCGAGGAAGTAGACGAAGCGCCCGCCGCTGATCTGGTCGATGGTGGTGACCATCTTGGCGACGAGGGCGGGATGCCGGAAGAAATGGGTCTGGTGGATCAGGCCGAGCTTCGCGCGGCTGGTCATCCCGGCGAGCGCGGCGAGGACGGTCCAGCCTTCGAGGATCGCCTCGTCTTTGCCGCGCATCAGGTGATCCGCCACCCAGAGCGAATCGTAGCCCGCTGTCTCCGCCTGCGCGGCCAGCGCCATCGTGGTGGCAGTATCGAGCGCGGCGTAATGGGGGGTGCGGAAGAAGCGCAGCCCCGGCGCGGCGAAGATCGGCACACAGAAACCGAACTGTGTTTGGGACATCGGTTGCTCCTCTATCAATACCGACAATACCGACGAACCTGACGAAGGAAGACGCAATGGTGGTGGTTGATCGACGTAGGTCGCCGGTTCGTGGCAGCGGTGGACGTGAACGCGGTGGTGGCCGGCGGCTGAACCCCGAGACTGCGCTCGGGACAAGGCCGCGCCTGACGGGCCTGCGGGCCACGAAGCCTCCCTACGGAGGCTAGGTTTATACGATGACCTAACCAAATCCGCCATCACTATCGGTGGGCTGGGCCTGCAAGTGACGTTGTCCGACTCCCCTAGCGCGCCTAGGCGGTCGACGGTTCGAGTTCGGCCAGGTAGAGGGAGCCTTCGCCGCGCATGAACGCCTCGATTTCGACCGCGCCGCCGGTGCGCTCCGATTCGAGGAAGGCGTAGATCACAGCGAGCGCACGCAAACCCTCGATCCCCGTGACCTCCGGGGCGCGGTCGTCGAGGATCGCGTCGGCGAAATCGGCCAGTTCGACCGCCAGCAAGTTCGCATCGACATCGGCGAACGGCATCGTGTACGACGAGAGCCGCGCGTCGCCGAAGAGGGCGGCGGTTGTCGGGTCGAGCGCGAAGTCCGGGACGAGCGCCAGTTGCTCGGCCTCGGTGATCTGCGTGTCGTTGCGGTCCTGGCGCAGCGAGAGGGTCAGCGCGCCACCCGAGCGGTCGCGCGGGATAGACAGGGTGCCGCGTGTGCCATAGAAGATCCGCGCGAATTGCGACTCGCCGCGCCCGGCCAGGTTCAGCAACCAGTTCGCGAGCGCGCCGCTGCGGAAGCGGGCCACGCCGACCGACAGATCTTCCGCATCGACCGGGTGCCAGACCCCCTCGGTGTCGCGGCGCTGCTGATCGACCTGCCCGCTCATCCCCATGACCTGCTCGATCGGGCCGAGGAAAAATCCGAGGAGATCGGTGTAGTGGATCCCCATATCGACGACGATCCCGCCCGACTGGCGCTGGTGCCGCCAGGGGGTGATGATGACCCGCTCGCCGGAACCCGACGATGACTGGACGCCGAGGAAGACCTGGCCGAGGACGCCCGACTCGATCAGCGCCTTCGCCAGCCGGTTGATCGGATCGCGCCGGTAGTTCTCCGCGACGGCGAGCTTGCGACCGGTGCGCTCCGCCGCCTCGATTAGTTGCAGACTCTGGCGCACGGTGAGGGCGATCGGCTTCTCCACCATGACGTGGACGCCCGCTTCGAGCGCCGCGACGCCGACCGCCGCGTGGAGATCGGGCGGGGTGGTGACGATGATGCCGTCGAGCTCCGGGTGTGCCCGGTGTAGTTCCTCGAAGGAGGCGAAGATCGCCGGGGCGGTGCCGAGGAGTTCTTGCGCGCGGTCGCGCGCCAGTTCGGCGTTGGCGCGGAAGGGGTCGCAGACGGCGACTAGCTCGATGTCCTGTCTGCCGATCTGCCGGAGTTTGTGGAAGCCGACGATGTGGCGGCGGCCCATGCCGCCGCAGCCGATCAGCGCGATCTGTAGGGTCATTGCTTCGCCTTTCTTGGTATGGAGTGGTGGGTGGTTGGCGGTGGGTGGTTGGCGGTAGGTGGTTGGCGATAGACGTTCACTCGCTGCTATAGGGGGGCATTTGCCGTGTGGGCCGCCGGATGCATCCCCTGGCACCCCGCAGGGGACAAGCCCCGAGACTGCCCTCGGGACAAGCCGACGCGAGGTGGCCTACGGCCACAACGTCCACTGAAGTGGACTGGAACATACCGAATCACGGTGGCGATCCCCCTCAACCCTGCCTCGCCGGTGATGGTGGTCAGGGGCGGGTCAGCGACTCGCCCCAACCACCATCACCGGACATCCGCCACCGGACATCCGCCCTGCCTCTGCACGAGGACGCGATGGCTAGCCTTTCACGCCGCTCGAGGCGATCCCCTGGATGATCCACTTCTGGGCAACGACCCAGAGGACGAAGAGCGGCAACACGGACAACGTGACGGCCGCCATCATCACGGCGCGGTTCTCGCCAGCGGTGCCGCTCAATTGCGCGATGGCGATCGGCACGACCTTCATCTGCGGCGAGCGGACGACGATCAGCGGCCAGAGATAGAGTTTCCAGGCGGTGAGGAACGTGATGATGCCGTAGGCGCTGAGGATCGGCCGGCTGAGCGGCAGGGTCAGCGTCCAGAACTGTTGCCACAAGTTGGCGCCGTCCAGTTTCGCCGCCTCGTAATATTCGTCCGGGATACGCAGGAAGAACTGCCGGAAGAGGAACGTGCCGAACGCGCCATCGGCGACGATCGGCAGGATGAGCCCCTGGTAGGTATTGACCCAGCCGAGGTTGACGACCACCAGGTAGGTGGGGATCAGGGTGACCTGCGCCGGGATCAGCATCGTCCCCAGGTAGACGAGGAATAGCTGATCCCGGAACGGGAAGCGGAGGCGCGCGAAGGCGAAGCCGCCCATCGTGGTCACGGTCCCCTGGAGGAGCACGATCCCGATCGTCACGATCGCCGAGTTCAGGAAGACGCGCGGGTTGACGACGCGTAATGCCGCGGGGTAATTGGCCCACTCGAACGGGTTGGGGATCCACTCGGGTGGGTAGGCGAAGACATTCTGCAGCGTCTTGAGCGAGGTCGAGAGCATCCACAGGAAGGGGATGATGTTGAGGATCGCCGCGGCGAGGATGAGCCCGTAGAGGAGCACCCCCGGCCACAGCTTGCGGACCGCCGGTCGCGTCGCCGCCGGTTTCCTGGTCATTTGTCCCATCATCAGTAATGCACCCATTTCTTCTGCAGTCGCCAGTTGATCAGCGTGAAGACGAAGACGACGACGAAGAGGAGGTACGCCTGCGCCGAGGCGTAACCGAGTTGGAAGTACTGGAAGGCGTTCTGGTAGATCGTGTAGATGAACGTGTTCGTGGCGTTGAGCGGCCCGCCCTGCGTCATGACGTTGACGATGTCGAACGACCCGAAGAGGACGTTGATCACGGTGATGAGGAAGACGAAGAAGGTCGTCGGCGTCAGGAGGGGGACCGTGATCCGGCGGAACTGCTGCCAACCGGAGGCACCGTCGAGCGCCGCGGCCTCGTAGAGTTCCTGCGGGATCTCCTGCAAGCCCGCCAGATAGAGGATCGTGTTGAACGGGAGAGCCAGCCAGATCGTCACGATGATCAGCGCCGGCATCGCCCAGGTCGTGTTGTAGAGCCAGTCTTGGGGGGATGCGCCGAGGCGGGTCGCGAAATAGTTCACGAGCCCGTTGTCCTTGGCGTACATCCAGCGCCAGACCGCGGCAGCCGCGACCGGCGAGGTGACGAGCGGCAGGAAGAAGAGCCCGCGCCAGAAGGCGACGAAGCGCTTCACCGAGTTGAGCAGGACCGCGTTGGCGAGCGACAGGGCGATGATCGGGATGACCGTGCCCGCCAGGTAATAGACCGAATTCTTGGCGAGCGTCGGGGTCAGCGGATCGGTGAAGAAACGCTGGTAGTTGGCGAACCCGGTGAAGACCGGGGTCTCGATCACGTTCCATTTAAAGAAGCTGATGTAGAGGCCGTAGGCGACGGGGAAGGCGATGAAGGCGAGGAAGAGGGCGAAGTTCGGCCCAAGGAAGAGCAACACCCACGGCCAGTCGCGAGAGCGGTATTTGCTGACGCGCGGCAACCGGCGACTGGACGCCTTCCGCGCCGGGAGCGATAGATCCGTCCGCATCGTCCCTCCTGTTCGCTTGCCTGCTGTCGCGCTCAACGCTCCGCGTCGACGAGGGCCTGTGCGCGGGCTGGCACCCCACCAGCCCACGCACAATCACGATTTACTGCCGACTGCCGCCTGGAAGGCCCCCGGCTACTGGCTCCTCCCTACGACTGCAACGCCGCGGTGGCCTGCGCGGCCATCTGCTTGACCGCCTGTTCCGGGGTCAATTTGCCGAGAGTGACGGCGTCCAGGCCATCCGTGATCGACTGACGGAAGGGGCCGGTGCTGTAGAAGGGCAGCGCAGGCGGCAGCATCGCGGTCTGCGTCGCGCTGACGAAGATGTCGTTGTTCGCCGGCGGCGGTGGCAGATTCCGCCAGGCCGGGGAATCGTAGAAGCTCTTCAGCGGCGGCACGACGAGATACGACTCCATGAAGACCTGCAAGCCCTTGGTGAAGAGGAACTGCATGTAGTCCCAGGCGGCGGCGGGATCCTTGGCCTTGCCGGAGATGCCGTACCCGGTCGTGCCCATCCCGCTCTTCCGCGCCGCCGAGCCCTTCGGGACGAGTTGCACATCCCAGTCGTCCTTCAGCTGCGCGCGGACGTTCGGTGTGAGCGCCCGCACGCTGAAGACGATCGCGGCCTTGCTGTTAAAGAACGGAACGTTCGGGCCGCCCATCGTGGACTGGACCGACGGCGGCGCGAACCAGCCGTTCTTCACCCCGGTGAAGATGTAGTTCCAGCCGCGCACGCCCTCCGGGGAGTCGAAGGCCGCCGACTTCCCGTCGTCGGCGAGGATCTTGCCGCCCTCGGCGACGACCATTGGGACCCAGATCGACCAGGTCGTGTAGTTGTTGGTGGCGCCGTATTGCGTGATGCTGCCGTCTGGAGCCTTCTTCGTCAGCTTCTCGGCTGCGGACATGTAATCCTGCATCGTCCATTCGGTGGTCGGGTAGGCGACCTTCCCCTCATCGAACATCCGCTTGTTGTAGTACATCACGACGACATCGGCCGCGCGCGGCAGGAAGCCGATCTTCCCCTGGTCGTTCGCGAGGCTGAGGAATTGCGGATCGAAGTCGTCGAGATTGAACCCGGTCGAGGCGGCGAGTGGTTTGAGGTCGGTGATCAGGCCGCTCTTAAAGAAGGGCTTGTTGAACACGTCGCTGACGGAAAAGATGTCCGGCAGGGTGCCGCCCGACACATCGGTGATCAACTTCTGGTCGTAGGTCGTCGAATCGTAGCCGAGGAGAGAGATCTCGGCGTTCGGGCGGGTAGTCTTATAGAGATCGATCGCTTTCTGCATCAGGTTCACTTCGGCGGGCGAGCTGTTGTTCACCGCGATATTGAGGGTGATCTTGGCGTTGCTCGCCACCGGGGCGGTCGAAGCGCCGCTGCCGGTCGATGCGGCGGGGGCATTGCCGCCCGTCGCCGGGCTGGCCGCGCCGCCACACGCGGCCAGGAGTGTCGCTGCCGCGGTCGCCGCCGCGCCCGCCAGGAAATGTCGTCGCGTGAGTCGTGTTCCTGCCTGCATGATTGTGTCCCCCCTTGCGCTCACCCTATCGCTAGGGCAATCGGCCCACCACTACCATCCGCGTGTTTCGTTGACCCCCTGCCCGTCCCGCCGCCGTTACGGCCCTTTCCATCTGCTGGTGACGTAGCGGGCCTCCCACCCTCCACCCATCCGGTCCCCTCCTGGCTGTCGATTAGTCGTGCGCTTGCTGCTCCTGGGTATCGAGCGCGGCGAGTACCCATTCGCCGATCTCTTCGATATGCTGGCGCATCGCCGCTTCGGCGGCGCGGCCATCCCCGGCGGTGATCGCCGCGACCAGCGCCGCGTGGCGCTCGGCGAGTTCCGGGAGCGGGCGATTGCTGATATTGACCGAGATCAGGGTCGTCATCGGGAAGTTCATACTGCGCCAGAAGCGATGCAACCAGTCGTTGCCCGACTGCTCGATGATCGCCTCGTGGAGGGCGTTGTCAGCTTCCATATAAGCCGGGCGGTCATCGGCCGCGGCCATCAGCCGTAGATGGGTGAAGAGGGCCGAGAGTCGGACGATGAAGTCGTTGTCCGCGCGGAGCGCCGTGGCCCGCGCGGCGACCCCTTCGAGCGCGGCGCGGATCGGGTAGATACTGACGAGGTCCGCGTGCGAAAGCTTGCGGACGCGCGCGCCACGGAACGGCTCGCAGGTGACGAACCCGAAGATGTCCAGGTCGCGTAGCGCCTCGCGCACCGGCCCCTGGCTGATGCCGAGCTCTTGGGCCACATGCGTCTCCACGATCCGCTCGCCGGGCTTGAGTTGCCCCGAGAGGATCGCCTTGATCAGGTGCTCCTTGACATCTTCTCGGAAAACGCGACGCGACAGGGGGCGCTCCCGCACGTTCAATGGACACCTCGTAACCGGGTGAGCAGTGTTTCGCCGACCGAGTAGTAAGAATCGATTATCCAGCATTCCTTTTGTTTGTCAAGGTGTCAGATTGGGCTTCTTACAGGACTGGAAGCGGGGATCTCTCCCCCGGCCCCTCCCCTGTAGGGGAGGGGTGACTCGTTGGCGAGGTGGTGGGAGACGGTTGAGGTGGGAGGGTGGACCCTTCCTCCGGCCCCCCAAAAAAGTGAGAGGGTGACCTGTTGGGCAGGCGGTCGGGGATGGGGGCGTGGGTATTGGTTGGGAGGGTCAGCGGCGGGCGAAGAGTCGTTCGACATCGCCGACGTAGAGTTCGCGCCAGGCGGGGTCGTCGCGCAGGGCAGTCGCGAGGGGGCCGTCGCGCTCGACGAGGACGAGACCGATCTGCCAGGTGTCGAGGGTGTCGCGCCAGCCGGGACGAGCCAACACCGTTTCGCGATAGCGCGTGACCAGGGCGTCGCCGAACGGATCGGCACGGCCATCGATGAAGACCCGTCGCTGGGGATAAAGCTCCTCGATCAGGTAGCCACCCCAGCGATATTCGTTGAAGAGCAGCCCTGGCGGCGCGGCTTCGCGCAGATAGTCGGTCGCGCCGCTCGGGTAGCCGACCGCGCTCGGGGTGCGCGCGAACTGGCGTGCGCCGCCGCCGTTGCCGCTCAGGCCCCAGGCGACGGAGAGGAAGAGGAGCGGCAGGATCACGGCCACGACGCCGAGCCCGAAGCGGACCAGTTCGCGACTGCGCGGGCGGCGTGCGACCGGCGACCAGTCTACCCGGCCGAGGCGCGCGGCGAGGAGCGGCGTCACGATGACGGCGTAGAGCGGGATGTGGCGCACCGATTGGAGGGCCATGAAGACGACGGTCAGCCCCCAGAAGAGCTCGGTCGGGCGCAGGGGGCGCTGCGCCAACCCGAGGGTGACGAGCAGCAACAAACTCGCGGCGAACGGGAAAAAGAGGAACTGGTGGAAGTCCGGCGATTTCCACTCGGCGACGAATTGGAGCGAGGCATTCTCCCGCCCCAGATAGGTCAGCGGATAGCGCAGGGCGTCGAGCCCATGCGGTGTTACGAACGAGGCCAGGGTCGTAAGGATGGTGGCGATGAGCAGGGGGCGCAACGCCGCCCAGCGCCGCGCCGGGAACTGCCGGGCCGCCGCACCGACGAGCGTGAGCCCCAATAGGACGAGGCCGATCAGGTAGCCGCCGTGCAGATTCACCCACAGTGCCATCAGCGGCGGCAATGCCCAAAGCACCCGCTGTGCGCCCGCCTGGTGGCGCGTCAGCAACAAGGCGAACACGGCCAGGAGTAACATCGTGAGCATCTGCGGGCGCGCGTTGATCGAGGGCTGCATCATCAGCAAGGCCCAGGCGCAGAGGAGGGTGGCGGCGAGCGGTTGCACGCCGCGCTGGCGACAGGCCAGGTAGACGCAGCCGAGGGTGAGGGCGCTGACCGCGCCGAAAAATGCGGCGACGCCGACGTAGCCGACCCCGCGCCCGAGGACGAAGATCAGCAATTCGGTCAACCACTCGTGCGAGATCCACGGCTGGCCGGTGACCGTGAACGAATAGTCGTCGATACGCGGCACCGTGCCGGTCTCGTAGATAACCTGCCCGGTGCGCCAGTGCCACCAGTAGTCGGGGTCGGTTGCGCTGAGGAGCGGAATCGCGGCGGCGAAACAGAGGAGCGGCAGGAGCAGCAATGCCCGCCCGAGTCGGGTGCCGACGCGATCGAGCTGGTAGGTGGCCCCGCGGGCCGCTACGTCTCCGAAGGTGTGTTCCGCCGCCATCGCTGCTGTTACTCCTTCTCGCAAAAGCCCCACCGACAGCGTAACGATTTGCGTGCGCGCGGTCACTGACCCGATGGTCCCGATTTTGCCCCCGCGTCGGGCTGGCCGCTCTGCCCGCCTCGTGGGCCGCGTGTCGCCGCTGCTGGCGTGGCA
The DNA here is from genome assembly GCA_036563365.1 of Thermomicrobiales bacterium. Lineage (GTDB taxonomy): Bacteria > Chloroflexota > Chloroflexia > Thermomicrobiales > CADCWN01 > CADCWN01. The sequence goes on along the minus strand of DATCMP010000813.1, from coordinate 1,101 downwards.
CTCCGCGCACCCTTCGCCGGGTCCGATCTAGTGGGGGGCGATCGTGCGGTGACGCGGGGAGGGGGAGCGATGCGCGGCAACTCGGGGCGACCGGCGGAAGGAGCGGCGCGAGCGGCGGGTGACGAGGCGGAGGAAGCAGGCAGCGCGACTTTACAGCCGCTGACATTGCCCCCGGAACTCCAGCGCCTGATCGCCGAGCAAGGGCGCGAGGGGAGCTTGGCCGAGGAGATCGGGGCATTGCGCGTGGTGCTGGCGCAACTGCTGGCGACCGGGGGCGCGGATGCGGCGGCGCTCTCGCAGAGTGTGCCGCGCGTCGTCAACGCGATCGTCCGGGCGCAGCGGACCCAACGGCTGCTGGCGGGCGAGTCGGCGGGCGATCTCAACGAGATGATGACCAAAATCTTGGCGGAGATGGGACTGGGAGAATGACGAGTGACGAGTGACGAATGACGAATACGCTTACGCGGAAGACACATCGCGCGGCTTGCCTCTCGTCGTACCTATTCGTCATTCGTCACTCGTCACTCGTCATGGGAGATGTGTGATGCCTGGGGATGAATTGGCCCTGCGGCGGGCGCGTTCGAGGGCGGCGTGGCGGGAGCGGCTGCGGGTTGCCCATGAGGGGTGGGAGGAGCGGGGCGAGGAGCGGTTGGATCTGGATCCGCGTAGTGCGTACGAGCTGCTGACGAGGCAGATGGTCGCGGGGCTGTCGGAGGAGTTGCGGGAGATTCGGCAGCGCGTGAATGGGCTACTCTTCGTGACGGTGACGGCGGTAATCGCGGACGTGGTGATCCGGCTGACGCGATGAGCCGTGAATCGTGAGAAACGGGGTAGTGGCGGGGTCCGGCCTTGGGTAATAGGGGTGGGGTGATGTGTGGGTGAGGCTTTCGCGCGGGAGGGGCAGGGGCAGGGGGACGATCTCGCGCGGGCGTTGCGGGGGCTGCTGGCGGGGATCGAGCCGTTCTCGCGCGGGCTAATGGGTGGGCATGTCTTGCGATCGTATCAGGTCGAGGTGGCGCGGGCGATCATCGAGTCGGTGCGGCGGGGCGACGGGCAGCAGTTCGCGATCGTCTTCGCGCGGCAGGCGGGGAAAGATGAGAC
>DATCMP010000811.1:0-11177 GCA_036563365.1 Thermomicrobiales bacterium | reverse complement strand
CCCGCCACGGTGGGGGCGTTCGCGGGGGTCAGGCCGAAATCGGGCCGCACCGCCGCCGCGCGCTGGAGGAAGAGGGCCACGGCGGGGATGCGCGCCAGGGTCGCCGGGTCGCCGGTGCCCCGCGCCGGGAGGGCCAGGGGCGGCAGGGGGTACTCGTGCTCCCAGGGCGAGCGGAGGGTCGCGCGGCTGGTGAGGAGCAGGGTGACGTGCGGGCAGGTGGCGAGCAGCCCCTCGATGAAGGGGGCGGCCGACAGGAGGTGCTCGAAGTTGTCGAGGACGAGCAGCAGCCGCCGCTCCCCGATCGCGGCGGGCAGCGCGGCGGGGAGGGGCTGGTCGCCGCGATCGGCCACGCCGAGGGGGCGCGCCACCGCCGCTGCGACCAGCGCGTGATCGTCGAGCGCCGCCAGCGGCACAAAGAAGGTCCCCTCCGGGTAGTCGGCGCGCAGGAGTTCGGCGACGGCCAGCGCCAGCCGGGACTTGCCGACCCCGCCCGGGCCGGTGATGGTCAGCAGGCGCACGTCCGGTTGCCGCAGGCGGGCGACCGCCGCCGCCACCGCCGCCTCGCGCCCGATCAGCGGCGTCGGCGGCGCGGGGAGGTTGCTGGTGGGCTGCGTCAGGGTATGGGGGGCGGGGACGGCGACGAGCGGGGCGCGTGCCGCCGCCGCGAGGCGGTCACGCTCGGGCTCGGCGAGGCCGAGGGCCACCGCGAGGAGGCGCACCGTCTCCCGCTGCGGTCGAGTCTTCAGGCCGCGTTCCAGATCGCTGATCGCCCGCGCGCTCAGGGTCGCCCGCTCGGCGAGTTCCTCCTGGGTCAGGTGGGCGGCGGTGCGGTGCTGGCGCAGCAGCTCGGCGAAGCTCGGCCGACGCAATTCGTGTGGTGTCGCAGGCTCCTGCCGCGTCGGCTGTGGCGGCGTGGCGTGCCTGGGGTCGCCCATCGCCTTCTCGTTCCTCGCTTTGCCGTTGAATTGCCACTTCGGCGCGATTATACCACCGGTGTCGCGCGACGAGATGGGTGCCGCGCCGCGGGCATGGGATCGGTCAGCCGGGGCGTGGTGGGCGGGTACGACCCCTCCCCGCCGCCCTGGGGGACCTCCCACTGCGGGGGGGAGGAAGGGGGACGTGTTACTGCTGACCTTCCAGCGCGAGGATCGCTTGCAGGCGCACGACCTGATCAACGCGCTCGCGCCGGAGCGAGCGGCCCAGATCGAGGGCGTCCATGACCCGGCGCACGCTCGCGGTCAGCGTCGCTGGCGCGAATGGTTTCACCAGATAGTCCACGCCCCCGGCCTCGTAGCCGCGCAACTGGTCGGCGGTGGTGCCCATCGCGGTGAGGAAGACGATCGGGATGTCGGCGGTGTCGGGGTCCTGCGAGAGGCGCCGCGCCACCGTCAGGCCATCCATCCCCGGGAGGCCGATGTCGAGCACGATCACGTCGGGTTGCTCCTCGCCCGCCGCCGCCAGGCCGCCCGGCCCGTCCGGGGCCTCGGTGACGTTCCAGCCGTCTCGTTCGAGGATCGTGCGGGCGAGGATGCGAATGGAGGGATCATCCTCGACCAATAGGGCCTTTTTCTCCTGCATCGTCCGCTCCTCGTCATCCGCGTGGCCGGGCCGCTCGGCGCTTTCGGCATGGTCCGGCACGATAGCCGATTCCGGGGACTCCGTCAACAGGGGGCGGCAAGGATTTTCGCCGCCGAGGCGCGGAGACGCCGAGGGCCGCGGAGACGAAGGCATTAACCACAGCGCGCACAGAGCGGGAACGGGAGCGCGGTTAAACGAGGATCATTTCGGCCCTTCCGCGAACCCTCGCTTCCTCCGCGTCTCCACGTTCAATCCCCCTCCTCCTCGTTTCTCTCCCTTCGTCTCTGTGCGCTCTGTGTGCTCTGTGTGCTCTGTGTGCTCTGTGTGCTCTGTGGTTAATACCCTCGTCTCTTTCGGCCCTTCTTTGCGGTGAACCGTTTTCCCCACCCTGCCACGGGGCTGCCGCAGCCCCTATACTCCTCACCTGTTGGGCGACGAGAGTTTGTGGGTAGGTATAGGGGGCGAGGCGGTGGCCGGGGCGGCGGGTGTGGCGCGGCGGGGGGCCGGGCGGTGGCGGATCCCGGCCGATGTGGGGGCGCTCTGCCTGACCATCGTCCTGGCGGACATCGTCGCCGGGATCGTCATCCCGACCTTCTCGCTCCACGCGACGAGCCTGGGGATCGGGCTCGGGGCGCTCGGCGTGTTGAACGCGTTGAGCGGGATCGTGCAATTGCTTGTCTCGGTGCCGCTCGGCGTCCTCTCCGATCGGATCGGCCGCCCGGCGCTGCTGATCGGCGGGATGGCCTGCTTCGCGCTGGGCTTGCTCTGCTTCGCGGGGGCGCAAGGGCTGCCGCTGCTGATCGTCGGGCGGGTCTTCTTCGGCCTCGCCGGGGTCGCCACCTTCCAGATCGGCGCGGCGCATCTCGGCGACATCACCGCGCCGGGTGGCCGCGCCTTCGCGTTCGGCCTCTACGCCACGGCGATGGGGCTCGGCTTCACGATCGGCCCGCTGCTCGGCGGGCAGATCGCCGCCCGCGCGGGGATCGCGACGGCCTATCTCCTCGGCGCGGTCGTCGCGCTCGGCGGGCTGGTGCTGACGGCGCGGACGGTACGGACGCCGGCGAGCCATGCCGGTCGCGCCAACGCCAAACGCGGCCTGCTGGCGACCCTCGGCACCTTGCGCCGGGTCGATCTGGCGCTGGTGAGCCTCGGCAATCTGCTGGTCAACTGGACCTTCGCGGGGGCCGTCTCGACCTTCTTCCCGCTCTACGGGACGGCGCTCGGCCTCTCGGCGGCGACCCTCGGCTCGTTCTTCGCGCTGCGCTCGTTCGTCTCGGCCCTCGGGCGGCTGCCGAACGGGATGATCGCCCGCGCGTTCGGCAACCGGGCGGTCCTCTTCGCGGCGCTCGGGATCGAGACGATCGTGATCTTCGCGCTGGCGTTCAGCACGGCCCCCTGGCTGCTGGCGACCCTGCTCGCCTGCGAAGGGTTGGCCTACGGGGCGTATCTGGTGGCCGGGCAGTCGTATATCGCCGACGAGACGACGGCGGAGAATCGCGGCACAGCGGTGGGGCTCTACGGGATGGCGTCGAGCATCGGCGGGATCACCGCCCCGGCCGGTTTGGGGCTGCTGGCGAGCAACGTGGGGCTGCCGTCGGTCTTCATCGCGACGGGCTGGCTGCTGGTCGCGGGGCTGGTCGTCATCGGTGCCGGATCGGTGTGGGCGAAGCGGGGGTAGGGGGGACGGATTAACCGCAGAGACACAGAGATGCAGAGACGCGCAGAGGGGGACGAGAGGAGGAACGATTGAACGCAGAGACGCGGAGGAGGAGAGAGCGTCGCCGAGCGGGGACGAAGTTAACCACAGCGCGCACAGAGCGCACAGAGCGCACGGAGCGCACAGAGCGCACGGAGAGGGGACGGGAGAAGGCGAAGGGGTTGGGGCGTTGGGGGCAGTCTGGATGCGCCGGGGCCGCCGATTGAAATCGGCGACCCACGTCGGCGCAGCACCCCTGGGCGAAGTAGTGCGTTGGCCTTTGTTGACCAGAAGATGCAGCGAAAAACGGGAGACAGGGTGGCCGATAACCGACCGGGATACGCCGCGCCCCTCGCCATTCGGCGAGGGGCGCGGCGATTGTGCTGCTTGTCGGCCCGTGCGTTAGCCCTTGGTCCAGTTGGCGACGTTCCAGTTCGTCCCCGCCCAGCCGGAGAGTTCCAGGCCCTTCAGGTCGTTCGCGATGGCGATCGGCCCGAGGCGGTCGATCTGCGGGATGACCGCGACCTCCGCGATCAGGATGTCGTTCATCTTGATGAACTGCTGGGCGCGCTTGGTCGGGTCGAGTTCGGTGCGCGCCTGGACCAGGAGCGCGTCATACTCCTGGTTGGACCAGCGTGTGAGGTTCGGCAGGTTCCAGCTGTTCGCCTTCTGGGCGATCTGGTCCGTGGCGAAGTTGCTCATGAAGGTCCAGGGGTCGATATTCGGCCCGCTGGTGTGCATCTCCAGGTCGGTGTAGAAGTGGGAGGAGGTGTCGGGGTTGCCGGGGTCGGAGGAGAAGTAGACGCCGGCGTCCACCGACTTCAACTCCATCTTGATCCCGGCCTTCTCGAAGGCATCCTTGATGATCTGCTGGTGCTTCTGGCGGACCGAGTTGATCGAGGTCTGATAGACGACGCTCATCTGCACGCCGCCCTTGGCACGGTACTGGCCGCTCTTGACCCAGCCCGCCTCGTCGAGCAGCTTCTCCGCCGCCGCGATGTTGAACTCCCACTTCGTATTCGGGGAGTTGTAGATCGCCGGCTGCGTCAGCCAGTTGGCCGTCGGCTGCCCCGCCGGACCGTAGAGCGCATCCGAGATCGTCTTGCGGTCGCAGAGCAGGTTATACGCCTGGCGCACCTTCTTGTCGGCCTGGAAGGGGTGGGGCGTATTCTTCTCCGAGCGCTCGCCGTTGACCTCCTTGTTCGGGTCGGTCATGTTGATGTGGATCCGCTCGATCCCCCAGTTGGGGAGTTGCTCGATCCGGCCCTTCCCGCCGGTGGTCAGCTGGTTGAGGATCTGCGGCTCGACCTGCAAGTTCCAGGCCACGTTGTAGTCGCCCGTCTGCAAGACCGCGCGCGCCGCCGACGGCGCGTCGCCGCCGCCCTTCATCAGCACCGCATCGAAGGCCGGTCCGGTGGCGTCGCGCCAGTTCTCGTTGATCGAGTAGTTCACCTGATCGCCGGGCGCGAACGAATCGACCTTGTACGGCCCGGTGCCGACCGGCTTGAGGTTGGCCGGGAAGTTCTTGGCCGCCGCGCCCATCCCATCCTTGAAGATATGCTCCGGCAGGACATAGCCGTTGCTGCCGACGAACGGCACGTACCAGCCGGGGGTCGGCTCCTTGAAGTTGATCTTGACCGTGGTGGCGTCCGGCGTGTCGACGCTGGCGATGTTCTGGTAGTAGGCGGTGCTGACCGCCGCCGTGGTGGTGTCGGTGCAATACTTGAAGGTGAAGGCGACATCCTTGGAGGTGAAGGGGGTGCCGTCGCTCCACTTCACGCCCGACTTCAGCTTCCAGGTGACGCTCTTGCCGTCGGCGGCGATCGCCCCGCTCTCGCGCGTGGGGATTTCCGCCGCCAGCCACGGCACCAGCTTATCGTCGGGGCCGAAGTCGGCCAGCGGCTCGTAGACGAGGCGCGCGGCGTCGAAGTCCTTCGTCCCGGCGGCGAGGTGCGCGTTGAGGATCGTCGGAGCCTGCCACCAGAGGAGCTTGAGCGTGCCGCTGCCGCCGCGCTTGGTCGGACCGGGGCCGAGGCCGCCGGCCTTGCCGAGCGGGCGGGTCGTCACCGCGCCGATGCCGCTGCCTGACTGCGCGCTTCCCGCCGCCGGGCTCCGCGTCGCCGATGCCGCCGAGGTGGTGGAGGCGGCCGAGGCGGCCGGGGACGCTGACGCCGCCGGGGCTGCCGATGCCGCCGCCGATGCCGCCGGGGCTGCCGACGTAGACGGGGCCGCCGATGCCGCCGGGGCCGTTGACGCCGCCGGGGCGCTCGTCGGTGCCGTCTCACCGCCGCACGCGGCCAGCAAACCGGCGATCGCCGACGCCGACAAGCCCAGCGCGGCGGCGCGCACCACGAAGGATCGCCTGCTGAGGCGACCGGCTACAAGCTGCTCTGACAGATCGCGAATCGATGAGCCTTGAGCCATAAACTGCCCCCCTCCTCCCTGACGACGTTGCCCACACGTACCCGTGGCGTCACATCGCTACGGTGTCCCGGTGAGCACAATACAATCCTGCTCGCGCAGTGTAGCCGAAAAACTCCCAGATTGCCGCGCAAGTATCCGAGAAACGTTTGACGCGGCACAAAAGTTCCCTCTCGCGGAGTGGTGTGGGGGTGGGGCGAGGATGGATCAACCGCAGAGGCGCAGAGCGCACAGAGACGAGGGGAGAAGGACAGAGGGACGCCAGACGCGGAGGGGAGGAACGCGCAGAGGGAGCCGAGAATGATTGGAGTACAAAGGGCCGGAGCGTTACGGCGGTGGGTGGGCGGTGCTTGTCGGGCGAAGCAGTCCCTATCACCAATCGTAACCTATTGCCGTAGGCCGTGGCCCCCTGCCGGGTCAGGGGATGCGTGGCCGCCGCCAGCCAGCCACCCGCCATCCTAAGCCCCCGGCCCACTGTCCCTACGACATTCCTTCTCCGCACTGCTCTAGCCTACTCCGCATCTCTGCGTTAACCCGTCCCTGCTCCCGTCTCCTCCCCCTCGTCTCTGTGCGCTCTGTGCGCTCTGTGGGTCAACCCCGTTCCCTCTCGTTCTGTCTCTGCGGTAAAATCGTTCCCCTCCGGCTCATCCGGGAGCAGCAGCTTCACCGCGTTGTCGATGACGGCGGCGAGCTTGTCGGTGCCATCGAGCGGGCGGCGGAGGCAGTGCCAGGCGCGGAGGATCGTGGCGTCGTATTCGTGCGGGCCGATCAGGGCGGGCGGGAGATAGCCCGCGCTGAGGTAGAGGCGGTCGGCTGAGGCTTCGGGGAGGTCGAGGCCGGTCACCAGCTTGCCGATCGTGTCCGGCATCGGGTCGCGCTCGCCCGATTCGAGGCGGCTGATCATGCTGTAGCTGAGATCGGCCCGCTTCCCCAGCTCGTCCTGCGACAGGCGCTGGGCGTCGCGATGACGCCGGAGCAAGCCACGAAATTCGGCGCTATTCATCGGCACCTCCCTCTGCGTCGTGCTGACGCTCATCGGCCTGCGGGCGTCTCGTCGCGCGCGATGATAATCCGCGTCGTGTCGTTGTCCTGGAGCACCGCGTAGCGCCCGGCGGGGAGCGCGACGACGATTGGCGGGTTCGCCGCGGTCGTGATCATCGGCGCATCGTCGTGATCAACGATGAGCGTGCCGAGCCGTTGCGGGGTGCGCGGCGCGGCGGTGTCCGCTGCGGGACGGGCGTAGCGATCGAGGATGTCGTGGAGGTGGTCGCGGGCATCATCGTAGGCGACCTGGGCCTCGATCAGCGCGATGCGGCGATCCTCGAACGCCGGGGCCTCGCGCGGGGTATCGGCGAGCGTGCCATGCGCCACGCTGACGCCGAGGCGCGCGGCGTCGTATTCGGCCAGGGCCAGCAGCGCGGCCTTGGTCGGGATGATCTCTTCCTGCCATGTCAGGTGGAACCGTGCGAGTCGCGCGGCCATCCGCCGATTCTCGCGCCACCAGAGGGCGAGCAGCACCAGGAAGAGGACCAATACCGCGCACAGGAGCGGGAGCAGATACTGCGTCGTGGTCATCGTCCGTTATCCCCCGCCGGAGCGGTCTTCGGTCGGCGGCGCGACCCCGGCGCGCACGTCAGCGCTAATGATAGCCGTGCGCGCGATCGGGCAGGGCGGGGCGTGGGGCGTCGCTTGCGCTGGTTGTGGGGGGGCACGTCGCGCAGAAGACAATGGTCGCAGTTGGGCCAGCAACCCCTCGCCCCGCCTGCCGGATCGCGTACCACAGGATCGCTTCTCGTGGTTAGTCATGATCTGCCGAGTCGAGATCACGCACCCTTATGAGCTAGCTCAAGAATCGATTGGAAGTCTTGGCCGAGTACGTCGATGGCGTCAGGGTCTAGGGCACCAAGATCGACGCGAATAAGGGTTGGGCGTTGGCGATTTTCACGGTAATCAAAGCAATACCCGTAGTCGCCGCCATCCGTCCCAATACCGATGCAGTCGGGCAAGTAGTGGCGTATCAGATAGGTGTCACTGGTTTCGATCAGATCTTCAACCTTCCACAAGGATAAATACATCTTCCCGAGTTCGCCTTCCCCACCATTGGACCACAAGATAAACTGGATGTAGTCTTCCGGCAGTGGGAAGCCAAGAATTTCCTCTACATGCCGAACTTGCTCCAGTGTCGCACCGGGCTCTTTGTACCAAGCGTGCTTGATCCTCCGAATCAATGCATCCATCCTTCTCCTCCCCAGTGGTCAATCAGGTGGAACCGGACGTACCCTCGGCATATCCTCGGCACGTCGATACCTCATTTGAATGCGCTCTGCACCATTCACGCAGAACTACTTGTAAGCAGTTGTGGCAGGAATGGCAGCCACGCGAATCAGCAACTCACCGACGACGCGCCACTAGCCCTTGTTCGCGCCTTTGGCGAACAGCCAGAAGACCATGTCGATCCCACCCGGCGAGTGCCCGAAGTGGGTCAGCAGCATGGCGGCCTCGCTGCGGTGCTGCATCCCGTGATAGGAGAGGTGGGCGATGACCTGCCAGAGGATCAGCGGCAGCTCCGGCGCGTCCGCGTCGTAGAAGACCCCTTGCACATCCTCGTCGCTCAGGCCGCCGAGGTAGGCGCGCGTCGTCGCCTCCTCCTCCATCCAGCGCGCGGCGAGCGTCGCCGCATCCGGGAAGTCGGCGGGCTGGAGCGGCGCGATGTCGACCCAGCCGACCCAGGATTGCCGCCAGCCACGCTCGGTGTCCAGCGTGTGGAGGAGGATCTCCTGGAGGCTGCGATCCCCGATCGGTGGCGGGCCGGCCCACTGCTCGGGCGTCACCAGCGCCGCCTGCGCCAGGATCCGCTTCGTCGCCCAATAGTAGTAGTCGTAGAGTATCGTCAGGTCCGCCACACGCATCGCTCACCCCCCGCAGAAGAACATTTGTCCTGTACTCGCCGCAGTATATCCTGTGCCGCGCGGTGTGGCTACCGCCCCCAGCGCGCCTTGTTCCCGAGGTGCAGGCGGCGATGGGAGAAAAGGGACGGGGAGGGGGTAGGGGGAGGAGGTTTTGTAGGCGTAGGAGGGCGGACGGTCATGGTCCCCTTTGTGGGGATTCAACCGCCCGCCCCACGACAATCGGTTACGGAACGCTGCGCGACGGTTATTTCCCGCCGCGCCTCGTTGCTGTCTGAAGCTGTACTGCCTGGCGCTGTATCGTGCGCCGACTACCGGTCGCTGAATAACTGCTTGGCGCCCTCGCCCGCGCGGTTGTTCATATTGGCCTGACCGGCGACGAGCAGGATCTCGGCGAGTTGTTGATCGGTGTAATGCTCGCGGAGGCGCGCGATCAGCTCGGGGCCGAGGTCGTCGGAATGGGCGATCAGGCGGTCGGCGAGATCGAGCAGGACGATCTCCGCCGGGGTGAAGTTATCGGGCCACCGCTGGGGGTCGCGCAGGGCTGCCAATTGCTCGGGGGTGACGCCGCGCCGCTTCGCCGAAGCGGTATGACCGCGTGTTCAACCTTCGCAGTTGTTGACGATCGAGGTACGGAGGAAGACCAACTCTTTTGTGCGTGGCGGGACCGTCCCCTCGTCGCTCCAGATGGCGGCGGAATAGGCGGCCAACGCTTCTTTCGCGCCGGGCACCAGGGTGGTGGTATAGCCGAACGGTGCCTCGCGCACGCGCGGGCGGGCTGGTTGGGACATCGGCAGACCTCCTTGTGCGAAGTACGAACTACGAACTACGAAGTACGAAGGAGAATGGCAGCGATGATGGCCGACACGGCATTGGCCATGCCGAGTGTAGGGGAGACGCGGGCGCGGGCGCAAGCGGTGTTTGTACTTCCTGTGTGGGATGTTCAGCCCTGCGGCGGTCCCCCGAGCAACGCTCGTTGTCGCTCGCGTACCTCGTCCCAGACGATCGGGTTGATCACCGCGCGCGGGCGCTCGCCGCGCAAGACCTGGATCACCTGCGTCGCGGCGGAGAGGGCGAGTTCGCGGCGGGCCACGTCGGTCAGACCGGCGCTGTGCGGTGTCAGGATGAGATTATCGAGAGCGTAGAGCGGGTTGTCCGGGCCGGGTGGCTCGACCGCAAAAACGTCGAGCGCCGCGCCGCGAATCCAGCCCGCGCGCAGCGCCTCGGCCAGCGCGTCCGGCTGGACGATCGGGCCGCGCGCCGTGTTGACCAGGATCGCCTCGGGGCGCATCCGCCGCAACTGCGCCGCGCCGATCAGCCCGCGCGTCTCGGGGGTCAGTTCGGCGTGGCAGGTGACGACCGCGCTGGCGGCGAGGAGATCATCGAGTTCGGCGACCAGTTCGATCCCGAGCGGGGCCGCTTCCGCCGGGGCGACGTAGGGGTCGTAGGCGATGACGTGCATCGCAAACGCCGCCTGGCACTTGCGCGCCACCTCGCGCCCGATACTGCCCAGGCCGATGATCCCCAGCGTGCGCCCTTCTAGCTCGATCCGGCGCGACTCGTGCCGATCCTCCCAGCCGACCCCGGAGCGGACGCGCTTGTCGTCGCGCGTGACCTCCTTGGCGAGATCGAGGATGAGGGCCAGGGTATGCTCGGAGACGGGGACGCGCCCGAGGCCGGGGTTGTTGACGACGGCGATCCCCTGCTCGGTCGCCTCCGCGATGTCGATCGCGTCGGTGCCGCGCCCGGAGGTGCTGATCACCAGCAGGTTGCGCGCCTCGCGGATCACCTCTTTGTTGAGGCGCGCGGGGTAGCGAACGAGCGCGGCGTGGGCCATGCCGAGCGCCCGCGCCAACTCGGCGTCGGTCGCGCCGCTGATCGTCTCGACATCGGCGTATTCGGCCAGCAGCGCCTCGCCATCCTGGTGATAGAGCGACTCGACCAGCAAGACTTTCGGGCGGGGTGTTTCGGGCATCGGGGGGCTCCTTCTTGTAAGGGGGGCTGGATAGTAAGGGGGCTGACGACCCACGCCATTCATCTCGCACCCCCACGTTTCGCCGCACACTTGCGCGCAGTATACCCGGTGTTATGCTACGGGTATCTGTGAGCTGTTTAACCCCTCCCGGCCGTTGCGACGGCGACCGCCGCCAAGGGGGCACCCGGCTGAAGAGGGAGGGTAAGGGGTGGTGTGGGCAATAGAAGCGCGGGGAGGTGACGATGGAAACGCCGTTGACGCCATTGGAATTCATGCGCCGGGCGCGGCGTCTCTATGCGGGCCGCGAGGCGGTGGTGGACGGCGCGTTGCGTCTGACCTACGCCGAGTTCTTTGCGCGCTGCGACCGCTGGTCGGCGGCGTTGCAGGGACTCGGGGTGGGGCAGGGCGACCGGGTGGCGTATATCGCGCCGAATACCCACGCGATGCTCGAAGGATTCTATGCCGTGCCGCAGATCGGCGCGGTCCTGGTGCCGATCAACTACCGACTGACCGCCGATGACTTCGCCTACATCATCGGCCACAGCGGCGCGACGGTTGTCTGCGTCCACGACGATTACCTGCCGCTCGTCGACAAAATCCG
>DATCMP010000804.1:0-16519 GCA_036563365.1 Thermomicrobiales bacterium | reverse complement strand
ATGGCGACGTGCTGACCGCCGCCTCGGGTGCCCAAGCCTTCGAGTTGCTCGGCCTGGCGGATGACAGCAACCCGGCGGCGATCGATCTCATCCTGATGGACCTGATGTTGCCGGACACAGATGGGATCGCCGCGATCCGCGCCCTCGCCATGCGCGAACGCCTCGGTACAATCCCCGTCATCATGGTCACCGCGATGCAGGACAACGAGACGCTGCGCGGCGCGTTCGAGGTCGGGGCCACCGACTATATCACCAAGCCGATCAATGAAGTCGAATTGCTGGCGCGCGTCGGGGCGGCGCTGCGTTTGAAACACGAGATCGATCGCCGTGCGGCGCGCGAGCGAGAGCTCATCGAGGTCACGCGGCAACTCGAGGCGGCGAACGAGCGGCTGCAACAGATCTCGCTCACCGATGGCCTCACCGGACTGGCGAACCGGCGGCATTTCGATCAGGTTCTACGGCGAGAGTGGAACCGCGCCTTGCGGAACCGCTCACCCCTCGCCCTGATCCTCGCCGATGTCGATCATTTCAAACGCTTCAACGACACCTACGGCCATCAGGAAGGGGATGGTTGCCTGACCGCTGTGGCCGAGGCATTGGGCGAGTGCGCCAATCGGTCGAGCGACCTCGCCGCCCGCTACGGGGGCGAGGAATTCGCCCTCATCCTGCCCGGCACCGATATCGAAGGGGCGCGCGCCGTCGGCGAGCGGCTGCTGACCAACGTGACCGCACGCGCCATCCCCCATCGGGCATCATCGGTCGGCCCGATCGTCTCGATCAGCGCCGGGGTCGCGTCGGTCATCCCCGATGAAAAACTCTCCACCAGCGCGTTGATCGCCGCCGCCGATCAGGCACTCTACCAGGCGAAGGAGGCCGGGCGCGGGCGGCTCATGCTGCACGCGCTGCACTGACGAGGCCCGCCGTTAACGCGTCGCAAGATCGCGCACCAGCGCCGAGAGCGCCTCCGCGCGCGGCGAGGCCACGACGACATAGCCGATCGATGGCAGGCCGTTGTCTGCCGGTGGCGAGTCGCTGCTCCGCGTGATGATGCACGGCGGCTGGTCGCTACCGACACCGGCGCGCACCGCCGCGACGAGTTCGGGGCCGCGCAACCCACGCGCCTCTTGCCCGGCGACGATCACGCGGTATCTGTGCGCCTTCGTCAACGCCAATCCTTCCTGCCCATCGGCGACCGCATCGACCACAAAGCCTGCTTCGGTCAGCAGCGCGGTATGCAAGAGCCTGACGGTGGCGGAATCTTCGACCAGCAGCGCTCGCGGCGCGTGCTGGTCGTCCGCCTCGGGGGCGGGCGGCGGCGGCGCGGCGCTCGCGGCTTGCCCGCTGCCGTCGCAGGCGATCAGCGCGGCGACCATCGCCGCGATCGGCGGATCGGCCGGGGCGGCACCGGGCATCGCCCGCGCAACCCGTTCACCCAGCAGATCGATCGCCCGAAAGAGGGTGTCCGCGGTCTGTCCATCGAGGCGCTGCGTGCCGTCACGCAGCCGCGAAAGGACCTCCTCCATCGCGTGGGCCAGCGCCTCGACATCGGCGAGATCCAACATCGCCCCCGCGCCTTTCAGCGAGTGGGCGGCCAGGAACATCGCCCGGATCGGCGTGGGATCGCCGGGGTCGCGCTCCAGAACCAGGAGCTGGGCACCGAGCGCGCGCAAATGCTCCGCCGCCTCGGTGCGAAATTCTTCCACAAAGGACGCGAGGTCGAGCCCCATCCATGCCTCCCCTAGCCCGACGCGCGCGGATCGCGCGTCGGCAACAGCCCCCGCGCCGGGCGTCGCGCTTCGACGGCGGCCAGGCGCTGCAAGAGCGCCGGGATCTGCGCCGGCGAGACGATATGATCGACGACGCCGAGCGCGATCGCCGCCGCCGGCATCCCGAAGACGACCGAGCTCGCCTCGTCCTGGGCGATCGTCGTCGCCCCCAGGCGCTTCATCTCCGCCAGCCCCGCCGCGCCATCGTCGCCCATCCCGGTGAGCAGGACGCCGATCGCCCGCGAACCGTAGCTCGCCGCGACCGAGCGGAAGAGATTCGTCGCCGAGGGGCGATGGCCGCGCACCGGCGGCTCATCGTTCAAGACGAGGCCGTGTCCCTGCACGACCAGGTGGTGGCCGGTCGGCGCGAGATAGATCCCCGGGCGATCGAGCCGCATTCCGGCGGTGACGAGTTGGAACGGCAAGGCGCACTGCGGGCCGAGCCAATCGACGATGCTGGTGGCGAATCCGGCCGCGATATGTTGCACGATCACGATCGGCGGCTGGAAGGTTGCGGGGAGCCGCGTCAGGATCGTCTGCAGGGCCTGCGGCCCCCCGGTCGAAGACCCGATCGCCACGATCGCCGGTCGGGGACCCGACGGTAGGGTTGCCGGGGAATCGGGCAACGGACCGAGCTGGCCGGTATTCGTCGGTACGGTCGGCGGCGATAATTGCCCGGTATTGCCGCGCTCAAGCGAGCGGCGGCGGATCACCCGCACCCCGGCCATCCGCTTCACGGTCGTAATTAACTCCGCGGTCGCCTGTGCGCCGCGCGGACCGGGCGTCGGTTTCGCCACGACCGCCAACACCCCGGCCGCCAGTGCCTCACCGATCAGGTGCCGATCTTCGGGCGAGATCCCGGCGGAGACCAGCACCACCGGGGTTGGCGTCTCCTGCATGATCCGCCGTGTCGCCGCGAGACCGTCCATCCCCGGCATCCGCAGATCGATCGTGATCACGTCGGGATGCAACGATGCCGTGAGGCGGATCGCCTCCGGGCCATCCTGGGCCTGCCCGACGACCTCGATCCCGGGATCGGCGGCGAAGAGATTGGCGAGCATCGTCCGCTGCAACGCCGAGTCATCGACGACCAGCACCCGCAGCTGCGGTCCGACCGGTGTGGCAAAAGGCCGCGAGGTGTCGTTCATAGCAGACGACCGATCGTATCGAGGAGTTGCCCTTGATCGAATGTACCCTTGCCGAGGTAGGCATCGGCCCCGACCGTGACCCCACGTTCCCGATGTTCAGCCGTATCGAGTGAGGTTACCAGGATTACCGGGATATGTCGTAAACGCTCGTCGCGCCGGATCGCCGCCGTCAGCCCGAAGCCGTCGAGGCGCGGCATCTCCACGTCGCTGACGACCAGATCGATCACCTCGCGCCCGAGGACGCCGAGCGCTTCGGCACCATCCGGCGCGACGAGCGCATCGTAGCCCGCCGCTTCCAGGATGCCGCGCTCCAGCGTCCGCGTCGTCAGCGAATCATCGACTACCAGCACCCGGCGGCGGCGAGCGGGAACGGTCGGCACGCGCGTCGCACCCTGCGCGGGGGTGCTCGCGCGCCCCCCCACCCCCACGAGCCGCAAGCCGCCGCGCAACACATCGGTCGGGTTGAGGATCGCGATCGTCTCGCCGGAACCGAGGACCGCAACACCGCCGACGTTGCGGACCCGGCGCAGCGGCCAGCCGAGCGGCTTGACGACCAGTTCCTGCTCGCCGATCAGCCGCTCGACCAGCACCGCGATTTGCCGCTCATCCTGGCGTAAGACGACGTATGGTTGCCACGCATGGCGATCCGCAGCCGCGGGTAGGGGCAAACCCAACACCTCGGCCAGCGCGATGATCGGTACCGGTCGTCCCTCGATCGTCACCGTCCGCCGCCCTTCCAGCGCGACCAGTTCATCGCTACGCAAGCGGGCGGTGCGCTCGATCGGCATCGACGGGAGCGCCAGGCTCTGTCCGGCGACCTCGACCAGGATGGCCCGTGTCGTCGCCAACGTCAACGGCACGGTGATCGTGAAAGTCGTCCCTTGCCCCAGCGTGCTGGCGATCTGGAGATGCCCACCCAGGCGTGTCACCTCATCGCGCACCACATCCATCCCCACGCCCCGCCCCGAGGTGGTCGTCGGCACGGCGGTGGTGGAGAAACCCGGCTGACAGATCAAGCCGAAAGCCGCCTCGTCATCGAGCGCGGCGGCGCGTTCCTCGGTGAAAAGCCCTTTGCGGACCGCCGCGGCGCGCAATCGCGCCGGATCAAGCCCCCCGCCATCGTCGGCCAGGGTAATCTCGATGGCCCCCCCGCGGTCTGCGACCGTCAGGCGGATCTGTCCGGTGGGCGGTTTCCCCCTCGCCTCCCGCTCCGCCGGCACCTCGATCCCATGATCGATCGCATTACGCAGCATGTGCATCAGCGGATCGCGCAGCCGCTCCAGCACCTTGCGGTCGATCTCGGTCGCCCCACCGACGAGGGCCAACTCGAGCGCTTTCCCCTGTTCACGCGCCAGATCGCGCACCAGGCGCTCGAAGGGTGCGAAGGCGGTCGCGACCGGGAGCAACCGGACCGCCAGTACCTCATCGGCCAACGTCTCCGCCACCGCGCTGAGCTGGGCCATATCGCTCCGCAGCCGCGTGGCGATCGCCGCGATACGCTCCCCGACCAGGTTCAGATTGGACTCGGTCACCTCGGTTGAACGTGCCCGGTGATCGAACTCGCGCAGCAGCGTCGCCGCCTCCGGCAACGAGGTGAGTCGCCGACGCAACGCTGCCCGCTGCCGTTGCGCCTGGTGCGACTCGCGTCGCCAGGTGGAAAATTCGTCCCGCAACGCATTCAGCTCGGTCAATCGCTGGCCGATGCGGATCCGCGCGACGGCCAGTTCGCCCGTCCCCGCGAATAACGCATCGAGCTTATCGACCTTCACCCGCACCGACTCGGCGGGGCCGCCGAAAGTCGATGGCCGGGCGGCTACCGGCGCGGCGGCGGGCGCAGTGACGTGCGTCGCCGCCGCATTGACGACCGGTGGTGGCGCAACGACCGTCGGCGCAACGAGATCGGCCAGCACATCGAAAAGGTCGACCGGCTGGCTGCCAGCGCGCCCCGCCTCCACCAGGGACGGTAAGAAGGCGATCGCACGCCTCATCGCGGCGAACCACGTCCCGCCAAGTTGCACCTCCGGCGCACGCGCCTGCAGGAATGCGGCGGCGAGCGTACCGGCGAGGTGCGCGACATCGGGGAGTTCGACCACGTTGGCCGCACCCTGGAGGTTATAGGCGACCCGATAGAGCGCATCGAACGACCGAGCGGCCACCGTGGCCCCATCGGCCTCTTCGAGCAGGAGGAGTTGGTGTTCCAACGCGTCGGCAGATCCGCGCAACTCGGCGTCGAAGGTGCGTTGGAGTTGTGACCAGAGCTGTTCCGAGCCGTCCATCGGTTATCCTTGGCGCGCAGGGCAACACGAATTGCCTATCATGAGCAGGTATCCACGAGCGCTCGCGCTTCTCACATCTGGTATTGGCTCGTCACGCCGTTCAGTCGTCCGGCCAGATCGTTTAAGTTCGCCGCCGCCTGCTGCGTGTTGGTGACCGCGCTGAGGCTCTGCGCGGTGGCGCTGTTGATGTCCCCCATCGCCGCCGCGATCTGCTCCATGCCGACCGCGTGCTGCCGCACCGACGCGGTGATCTGCGCGGCGGAGCCGGCGGCCTGGCGAATCGCCTCGGCGAGGTCATCGATCGTTTGCCCCACCTGCTCGATCGTCCGTACCCCGGTATCGACCCCCTTGGTCCCCTGCTCGGTCGCCATCACCGCCGCGTTGGTCGCGCGCTGGATGTCGGAGAGGATCGTGCGGACCTGTGCGGTCGCGGCCTTGGAGCCTTCCGCCAGGGTGCGGATCTCCTGGGCGACGACGCCGAAGCCCTTGCCCTGTTCCCCCGCCCGCGCGGCCTCGATCGCCGCGTTGAGCGCGAGGAGGTTCGACTGGTCCGCGAGATCGCTGACGGTGGCGATGATCTCGCCGATCTGCTGGCTCTGCTCGGAAAGGGCCAGGATATTTTCCGCGATCGATTGCGTGCGCTCGCGGATATCGGCCATCACCTCGGTCGCGTCGCGCACCGCCGAGACCCCGTCATCGGCCACCCGATTCGCCTGATTCGCCGTCTCGGTGACCAGTTGCGCCAACGCCACGGTATGCTCGGCGGAGGAGCGCACCTCGTCCACGGTGGCCGTCGTCTCGGCGATCGCCGCCGATTGCTCGGTCGCGCCGGCCGCCTGTTGCGCCGCAGCGGCGGAGATCTGCGCCCCGGCGCTGGAAAGGTTCTGCGTACCCGCCTGCAATTCGCCGACAATCCCGCGCAGATTCCCGGTCATCCGCTCGAACGCCGTGCCTAAAACATCCTGCGGCGACAGCGGGTGGACATCCACGGTCAGATCGCCGCGCGCGATCGCATCCGCCGCCCCGGCCATCCGGGTCTGGTAGGCGATCATGTGACGGAAAGCGTCGGCAAGCTGGCCCACCTCATCGCGCGAGTGTACATCGATCCGTTGATCCTGCCGCCCCTCGGCGATGGCGGAGGCGGCGCGCGACATCCTGCCGAGCGAACGGCTCAGATCGCGCGCATTGAGGACCGCGATCAGTACGCCGAGGATAACGATCAGCGCCGTACCCCAGAGTACGAGCTGCATCGCTCGTTCCTCGTTGCCCTGAGCAGTATGCCCGCGCGAGGACAGCAGGGATTGCTCGACCCCGATCGCCTCGGCAAGAACGGAGCGGATCGCATCGGTTCGCTGTTTGCCCATCCCGGTTGAGGCGAAGCGGACAACATCATCGATCTGGGCCCGTTGCGCGATCACGTCACGACGCAGCGCGATCCCCGGCTCCGCGAATTCGCGCTGCCAGGCGGCGACCTGGCCTTCCAGGGTTGTCCATCGCTGCCCCTGAGACGGGTTATCGGCGGTGAGTGTTTTGAGCACACGAATATTGTCCGCGAACGCCGCCTTGCCGTCATTGTAGGGGACCAGGAAATCGTCTTTGCCGGTCAGGTAGAACCCGCGGAGGCCCGTCTCCATATTCAGGACCGACTCCTGTGCGGCGCTCGCGGTAGAGATGACCTCATGGGTATGCGTCACCCAGTCGGCCGATCGCTGGCTCTCCTCGATGACACGGTTGAGAAACAGCGATTGCGCCGTCACCAGCGCGAGGATCAGCCCGAAAGCGGAGAGCATTTTGAGGCGCAGCGGCAGGTTGTCGTACCACCCCGCGATCCCGCTACGGCCCCTCCCGCTGTGCGCCGATTGTCCCGGACCCTCCGCACCGACAAATGCCCGCTCCTGCCTCAGAGAATGTGTCGCCATCCTGCCCCTCCGCGTCGTCCTTTTGTCGGCCAGGCTACCATTATCCCCGCGCGGCGTACCGCGGCCCGGCATCACCCTTCTTCGTCGACCTCGAAACGTCGATCGCCCAGCAATGTGGGCAGATCGAGCACCACAATGCCCGCCTCCGCAAGGCCGCGAATCGCCGCATCGCCCGAGAGGGAGGGCACCAGCGCACCGAGCGCCAGATGCCGCGTCTCGATAACCTCGTGGACCAGCAGCCCGACCTGCCCCTGCCCGCCGCCGCCCGCGCAATCGGTCAGCAAAACCAGCCCGTTGGCCTCTTGCGTCGCGCCGCCCAGACCGAGACCACGGGCGAGATCCAGCACGGTGACAACGGTGCCGCGCACATTGAGGATCCCGGCGACGAAGGCCGGGGTACAGGGCAACGGGGCCAGATCGCGCGCCGGTTGGACCGCGCTCAGCAGCGCCAATTCGAGCGCGTACCGTTCATCGTGAAGGCGGCAGATCAGCATCTCGGTCCCCACCGCGCGCTCGTCGGGCTCAGCCGCCGCACATTCTGCGGCGAAGAATCGCGCCCGTGCCCGTAACGTGTGCTCCTCGGCGGTCAGCGCCCGCAGGGCGACATCCGCGTCGACATCGGTCGGCACATACCCGGTCATCGTGCCTCACCTTCGCCGCCTTCGAGCAGCACGAGTTGGGCGGCGAGCGCGCTACGGAGTTTCTCGACCGTCAGCAGATCCTCAGCGACGACTAGGCTCTCGCCGGACAGCGGTGCCAGGATCCGCCGCGCATGGCGAAGCGCCGCGTGGGCGCGCACCGTGTCGCCTAATGCGCGATAGGTACGACCAAGACCATACTGCGCCAGCGGATCTTCCGGGGCCAGAAAAGTCGCGCGACGCAGACTATCCAGCGCGGTCCCGGTATCACCCTCTTCGAGCGCCAGCAACCCCAGCAGGCGGTGGGCGGCGGCGAGTAACGGCACTTCGCGGGCCAGCGCTTCAAGCGCCTCGCGTGCGGCGTCTCGCTCGCCGGTATCGAGTTGGGCGCGAATAACCGCGAGCCGTTCCGCCGGTGCCGCCACCGGCGGGGCGGTCGTGCGCGCGGGGCGTGGTGTTGGCGAGAGAGGATTCGTCAGCGGGCGCGTGATGCGCGGGCGTGCCGGGGCGAGCGGCGCGGTGCTCGGCGTACTCGACCGGGCATCGCGCTCGACGGGCTTCGGCACGGCAACCTCGGCCACCAGTGGTTTCCGCCAGAGGATCGCATTCGCCAGGTAGACCGGCTCAAACCCGCTGTCGCGCGGCGGGGGTGGGTCCGACGGACCGAGGAGCAGCCAGCCACCGGGGGCCAGGAGGGCCGCGAAGCGCCGGTAAAGATCATGGCTGACGTGATGGTTGAAGTAGATCGTCACGTTGCGGCAGAGGATCAGATCAAGCGAACCCGCACCACGCAACGTTGGGGGGAACGTATC
Source organism: Thermomicrobiales bacterium (assembly GCA_036563365.1). Classification (GTDB taxonomy): domain Bacteria; phylum Chloroflexota; class Chloroflexia; order Thermomicrobiales; family CADCWN01; genus CADCWN01. The sequence goes on along the minus strand of DATCMP010000804.1, from coordinate 7,960 downwards.
GGCCACCAAATTGACCCGCTCGAAGCGCACCATCTCCCGGACGGTGTCGTGCAATTGCCACAGCTCGCCTTGTTTCGTGAAGTAGCGCTGCCGCACCCACGGCGGGGTCTCGCGGAATGACCACTCGCGATAGAGCGCCCGCCGCGCCGTTTCGAGCGAGGGCTCGCTCAGGTCAGACGCGAAGAGGCGCACCTGCCAGCTATCGAGTCCGGGCAAGAGTTCACGCAGCAGGATCGCCAATGTGTACGGCTCATCGCCGCTCGAACACCCGGCGGACCAGAGGGTCAGGCGACGCGCGGCGGCGCGGCGCTCGAACAACTCGGGGAAGACCACCTCGCGGAGCGCGGCGATCTGCGGCGCGACACGGAAGAAATGGGTCTCACCGATCGTCACGCGGGCGGCGAAATCGCGGAACAGGTCGGCCCGCCCGCCCGCGTTGAACGCGGCGAGGAGCTGGTCGGGGGTCAGATCAGCACCGGCCCGCGACAGCAAGCTGGCGATCAGGTCATCGAGCCCGCGCACTTGCCCATCATTCAGGCGGATCCCCGTACGCGCCTCGACCAACTCGCGAAACGCCGAGCGCAATTCGGGTCGTAGCGGGCCGCGCGCGCGTTCGTCGAGCGCCATCATCGACCGCCCCCTGCAACGCGCAGGAACGGACCGGGATCGAACGCCTGCGGGGCCAGCACCGGAATCGGCGTGCCACCCAGGCGCATGAGGTGGGGGGCGAGCGCATCGGTGTCGGCGTTGGCGATAGCGGTCATGGTGCCGGGCGCGACGACTTCAACCGTCTCCGCCCGGTCAACCCAGAGCAGGAAGGTGGTGGTGGCGTGCAGCACCACCAGATGCTGCTGCGGATGCGGTGCTGATGTCGCGAGCAGGAGGCGCGGGCGTGGATCGATGACCGGCAGGAGTTGCCCGCTGAACGCCAACACCCCGCTGACTCCCGCCGGGGCACCCGGAAACGGTGTGGGCGCGGCCATCGGTAAGATCCGTTGCACCGCAGCGCACGGCAAGGCGTACCGTCGCTCGCCCAGGCGTACGAGCAGCAATAACCCCCCGCTCACGGTGACGGCATCGTCGGCGGCAGACAATGCACGCGCGGAGCGGGGAGGCGCGCTCGTCGCTCCGCTCACCGCTGCCACCGGCGACATTGCCGCTCCTGCGAAGGGATACCGATCACTTGCTCCATCATCCACTCTGTGCCACACGTTCTTGTGCCATCCGTTTCTGCGCCATTCGGGGAGGCTCGACGCGGTACTCGCTCCCCGACAATGGGACAATCCGGCGAGCGTACTACGCCTCTAGATGGAGTCTAGCGTGCGCCTTGCTCGACCCACCATCGCCTAATGGTCCCGGTTGCACGCTGAACGGTCACAGATCCCCCGGGTGGTGCCATACGGATAGATTCGTGCCGTGATTGTCCGCGACGACATACCGAGGCGCGCAGTATTTTCGCCGGGGTCGTGTTATAGCCTGTACGAAAGCCGCCCGGGCCATACCGATGTCCGTAGCAGTGGGGGGACGATGTCCGAGGAGCACGAGCGCGTGATCGTGGAGCGGGCACGACGCGACCCAGCAGCATTCGCAATCCTCTATGATCGGTACTTCCCGCAGATCTACGCCTATACCCGCCATCGGCTGGGCAATGAACAGGATGCCGAAGACCTTGTCGCGGAGATATTCCTGAATGCACTGACCGCGATCGAGCGCTTCACCTGGCGGCACGAGGTTTCCTGCGCGGCCTGGCTCTTTCGGATCGCGCACAACCGGCGGGCGAACTTTTATCGCCAGCAAGCACGACGCCGCACAACCATCACCTTTGAAGCGGCGAACCCCGAACTGACCGCACCATCCCGGCCCGATGAGATCGTCTTGCACGATGAAGTCGTGACGACGCTGCACGCACAACTCGCCCGCCTCTCCCCGCGTCAACGCGAGATCGTGGCACTGCGCTGCTTCGGCGAGTTGCGAAATCAAGAGATCGCGGCGGTCCTCGGGCTTGACGAACGAACCGTCGCCGCCCACCTCAGCCGGGGTTTACGCGAACTCCAACGGCACTTCCGAACGGCCACAGCAGACGATGAGGAGGCGAAATGCCCGCCGACGAAGCACCGATGAGCGCCGAGGAGTGGGCCGCGCTCGACGCGATTGAGGCGACGATGGCCCAACCGCCCGGGCAGACCAGCCCGACGGATACCAACGTGGGCAACCTCGCCGCCCTACTGCGCGCGACCGCGCCGCGCGCCGATGAGCAATATCGCCGCCGCCTCCGCGCCGCGCTGATCACCGCAGCCACCCAACGGCGCATACCCGCCCCTCGCTTCTCACGCCGACAGCTGCTGGCGGCGGGTTTAACGGTAGCGACATTGGGCGGTGCGGCGCTTGGAGCACCACAGGCACGCGCGGCATTATCCGCCGTGCTTGGCGGTGGATCGCGCACACGGACAATGACAGCACCGGTAGTCGAGCGCGGCACGCGGCTGCCGCTCGATCTGACGGCAGACCCACAGTATTGGGTCGGACCGGAGCAGGCGCAGCGAGCGTACTTCCTGACGAACATCTATCGGGAACGCTGGGCACAACGCCAACAGTTGCAGAGGCCGCCGCAGGCTGGTGCCGTCGTCACCCTGCCGAACGGAGCCCAATTACCCATACCGGTGTACCTACCGGACCCTTTCCGTTGGCAAGGGATCACCGCCACCAACCAGGTCAACGTTCCCTCCGAGTACATCACCGAGAAGAATGGCGGCGGGGGCGGCAGTGGGCTCCCGTGGGAACGGTTTCCCACCTACAACAACACGATCGGTACCTATCTGATCGGCGGCGACCCGAACGACCACTTCATCATCTTGCAGCAGTTCAGGGTCAACCCCGATGAGGCGATCATCGTCAGCATCTTTCAGATGCTCGTACCAACGACCGTGCCACCGATGGGGTCGCCGAAGGCACCGCCAGCAGCGGGACGCTATGGCGAACGGACCACCCTTGGGATCATCGTGGAACCGGCCCGCGATGACCATATCGGCATCGCCGTGCAGACGGGGCCGGGCACGCTGCACGCGATCACCGTGGCGGGCACGGCGGCGTGGCAATTCGGCGGGATCTGGACCGCCGAGGGCCAATGGCTAAACGACGGCACCTGGCGCTCGCTCGTCTGGTCACGCGACGGCTATCTCTACTGCCTGAGCGCGGAAACGCTCACGGAGGCGGAACTACTCCGTGTCGCAGCGTCATTACCGGCGCTACCATAACGATAGCGGGAACGATAACGGGCGGGGCGGCACCAGTTGGTGCCGCCTCCATCTACGCCCGGAGTGAACCCAAAGCCCTACAGTTCGATCCGTTGCTCTACCTTGGCGTCATCGATCGCGATGCCGAGCCCGGGGGCGGTCGGCAAGGCAAGCGAGCCATTCTCGGGGACAACCTGAATCGTGTGGAAGTATTGGGCGAACGGCTGGAACATGAACAGGTACTCGACCATTGGGAAGATACCGGGCGGTTGCGAGGCGATCACGTTCAGCGCGGCGGGGACCGAATGCCCGTGCGGGAAGACCTGCTTCCCGAATGCCGAGGCGAGGGTGCCGATCTTCACCAGTTCGCTGATCCCGCCGCACCAGTCGGGGTCGGCCTGGATTACGTCGATCGCCTCCGCTTGCAAGAGGGTCAGGAATCCCCAGCGCGTGTATTCGTGCTCGCCGGTGGCGATCGGAATCTTGGTATTGCGGCGGATGAGCGCGAAATCGCCGATCCGGTCCGGTGGCACCGGCTCCTCCATCCAACGCGGCTGGAATTCCTCGATCCGCTGCAACATGCGGATCGTATAGGTCGCGTCCCAGCCCATGAAGGCATCGAGCATGATCTCGACGTTCGGGCCGACGGCCTCGCGGACCGCCCGCACCATCGCGACGTTCTTCTCCATCCCCTCCAACCCGTCGCCGGGACCGTAGCGGAAGAACCACTTCTGTGCCTTAAAACCGTTGTTCGCCATCCGCTGTGCCCGCTCGCGGATCAGACCCGGATCGTGCGAGTGGCCGAGCATCGAGGCGTAGCAGGCGACCCGCTCGCGCGTCGGGCCGCCGAGCAAGCGGTAGATCGGCAGGCCCATGATCTTGCCGCGCAGATCCCAGAGGGCGCAGTCCACCGCGCTGATCGCCAGCATCTGATAGCCCTTCCGCGCGTGGCGATCCTGGCGGTAGAGGACGTCCCAGAGGCGTTCGCCAGCCAACGGATCCTGACCAATCACGTACGGCGCGAGGCGGGCGCGGATGATCGGCACGATTTCGGGGAAGATCGGGCCGAAAATCCCGGCCAACCCTTCATCGGTGACGATCTCCACGTAGACGGCCTTCAGCACGCCGTCAGACGACCGCGCCGCCGGGCCACGGGCACCGAACTCGGGATAGATGTCGAGCATCTGGCTCTGGCGCTCCTCCGGTTCCGGCAGATCGGTCCGCCCCGCTACCTGGAAGAAGCGTACATCGGTGATTTTCATCGGCGGTCTCCTTACTATCAACACTGTTCTGGCAACACCGTTCTGGCAACACCGTTCTGATCGTGATGATCGTTATGGTGAAAGATGGGCGCTACGCTGCGCCCGGTTCCGCAGGCCGCAGGGTCAGCTGCAGCGTCGTCCACGGCGCGTTCGACATCGCCGCCCGCAACGCCGCGTCATCGGCGTACCCGGACCCCAGCAGACGACCCTCGCAGCGGAGTGTCGCCGTCGCTGTCGCGAGCGGCCAGGGGGTGACCGCGAGAAGCGTCGGATCGGCGGGATCGGGGATGAGGGTGAGGGTCGTCGCACCGGTCGCGGTCGGCACATCCGGGACCGTGGCGGGGCCGCGCACGCCCATCAGCAGAAGGAGCGAGAGCCAATCCCAGGCGGCCAGGAGGCGACTGTTGCGGTCCAGTAGCTCCGGGGCAACGTGATCGGCATAGTGCGGATCGTCGCGCAGATCGGCGAGCAGTCGCTCCTGCCACGCGGACTCCGTGGCGAGGTATTCGGTGAGCGCTTGCACCGTTGCGGGCGGATCGTGCGCGAAGTCGTGCCGCCCGGCCAGGCGGGTGAAGTGGCGCGAGGTCAGCAGCGCGGCGTAGCGATTCTGCGTCGCGAGGATCCGCGCGCCATCGGCGAAGATCTGGCTGTGCAACGGCTCGGGCAATTCCAGGAAGGAGTAGGCACGACCGGTGCGCGGATTCAGCGTCGGTGCCGTTTCCCAGGCGGCCATTCCCACATCGTGCTGCCCCGCAGCGAGGCAGAGTTCGTCGCGGGGCGTGAACGTTCCGAAGATCGCGTTGCCCCAGACCCGCGCCAATTGCCCGCTCATCCAGGCATGGGCGGGCTGCGTAAAGCCGATCGTTCCATCCGTATTCTCGCGATAGAGCATCGTTCCCGCCTCCCCACCGCTCCGCGCCATCAGCGACGACGGCGGGCGCATCATAACACCGCGCGACAGCGGACGGGGATACGGCACCGGCGCGGCGACGACGGGCGATCAGACCATAGACAAGGTGCGCCCACGCGTGCTAGTGTGACCCGCCCGCGACGGATCGGGCGCAACATCGACGAACGGTATAGGGAGGTCTGGGTCGTGGCTGAGGAACTGGGCGTACTGATTCTCGGGGCCGGGCGCGTATCGAAGAACCACGCGCTGGCGATCGCGGAAACACCGGGGGCGCGGCTCGCCGGCATCTTCGACATCGACCAGGGGCGTGTCGATGCCTTCGGCGCGCAGCACGGCTGCCCCGGCTGGATCGAACTGGAAAGGGCGTTGAAGGAGGCCGAGGCGCAGGTCGTGATGATCGGCCTGCCGAATCACCTGCACGCGCCGACGACGATCGCGGCCGTCGAGGCGGGCAAGCACGTCTTCGTCGAGAAGCCGATGGCGAACACGGTCGAGGAATGCGACCAGATGATCGCCGCCGCCGACCGCGCTGGGGTCAAGGTGTTGGTGGCCCATTCGCAGCGCTTCTTCGCCTCGACGATCCGCGCGAAAGAACTGGTGCAGGGTGGCTCGCTCGGCCAGCCGGTCTTCGCGACCGATACCTGGTACAAGCCGTTCGGCATCGCCTCGCGCCTGCCGTGGTTCCTCGATCGCGCCCAGGGCGGCGGGATGTGGCTGATGAACGGCGCGCACATGATCGATCGCACCTGCTGGGTCCTCGACACCGAGGTCGTGGCGGTGAAAGCGTGGATCGCCACCAAGTTCCACGACATCAAGACCGACGACACCAACATGGCCCTCTTGCAGTTGAAAAACGGCTCCTACGCCACGATCGTCCACGCGGGCTACTCGCAGCGCGGCGTCGATAAGTGCGAGGTGGAGATCACCTGCACCGAGGGGATGTTGCGCTTCGACTCGTACTCCAACCAGCTCGCGATCGCGCAGGATGGGCAATACGTGCCGGAGGCGATCACCCGCCTCAATCCGTTCTCCGAAGAGCTGAAAAACCTCGTCGGCGCGATCAACGGCACCGAGGAGCTACGCCTCACCCCGCAATGGGGGCGGCACATCATGGCCGTCCTCGAAGCCTGCGAAGAGTCCTCGAAGAGTGGGCACGAGGTGCAGGTGCGATAAGGGGCGGCGGCCACGTTCCGGGAGTAAGACGGGCGGGCATAACCGCCCGCCCTTCCCCGCCCGTCAATGAGCCCGACGCCTCGGCTTCCCTACGGCTTTTGCGGATGCCGCGCCTCCGGTCCGAGTTCCGCCAGGCGCGCGTTGAGGGCATCCTGCGCGGCCTGGAGCGCGGCCATCGCCGGGCGCACCGCGCGCCCCGAAACGGCGGGCTCACGACCCTCGCGGATCGCGGCGAAGAACTCGACATCCTGGCGCGGGATCGGCGCGTCGACGCCGTCGCGATCCGCCTTGGGGACCAACACCCGCTCGTTGTCGCGCAGGACGCCGTCATCGAAGAGGATCGTCGCCTCTTCGCCGATGATCAGGTAGTCGTGGACCTGAAAGCCGATGTTATAGGACATCGCCACGGTCGCCAACTGATCACGCGCGGTACGCATCGCCACCGTCAGGTCCATCGGGATCTCCAGACTCCCTCCCGGCAGGGCGACTTGTGCCGTCACCGCCACCTCTTCGCCGTTATCGGCGGCACCGAGCAGCCAGAGGGCGGCGTCGACCGCATGGCAGCCGTGGTGCCAGAGGAGGTTATCGGTCCAGGAGCGTTGCCGACCCTGCCAATTGACATTTTCCCGCCGCCCGAACATGTAGCGGCTGACGATCGCGTGCGGGTGCAATTCGCCGCTGGCGATCCGCCGTCGCGCCTCGACGAGCGGCGGATAATAGCGCTGCGTGTGGCAGACCATCAGGCGCCGATCGTGCTGATCGGCGAGGGCGATCAACTCGTCGGTTTCGGCGAGCGAGAGGGCCAGCGGGATCTCGCAGAGGACGTGCTTGCCCGCGCGCAAGGCCCGCGCCGTCTGTTCGGCATGCGACCCGGACGGCGAGCAGACGATCACCGCATCGAGCGCCGGATCGGCCAGCAACGTATCGAGGTCGGTCGTCGCGACGGTCGCCCCGAATTCTTCGGCGAAGTCGGTCGTCGGCCCTTCCAGGCGACCCATCACGCCATACAAGCGCAAATCCGCCCATTCCGCGGTCGCGGCCAGGGCGCTGATCGCCCGGACGTGGGAACGCGCGATCGAGCCATAGCCAAGCGTGGCGATATTCACTGCTTCCCCCTCCGTTCCATCCACCATTCCGGTCGCGCGCCCGCGCGCTGTCTGGGCAGTATATACTCCCGCCGTACGGGGGAGGCCGCGCACCGCGCGGCGGGGGTGCGGCACAGGGGCAACAACGGAGTAGCCGAGGGAGGAACAGCCGATGACGATCATCGATACCCACTGCCACGTCTCGCTGGGGTGGTACGAACCGGTCGAGAGCCTGCTGACCCAGATGGCGCGAAACGGGGTCGATGGGGCCGTCCTGGTCCAGATCCAGGGCCAATA